>JBBRZY010000016.1:0-16939 GCA_038252885.1 Anaerolineales bacterium
ACTTCCGCGAGGCGCTAGGGCGCTTGGCCGCCTACCTGGCGCGCCCCTCGGCCGGGAAATAAAAAGCCGGCCTGGCATCTTTGCAAATACCAGGCCGGCCAGTTGGTGAGCGGTGGGGCTAGTTCGGGCTGGGGCTTGGGCCGGGGCCGACGGCCGGCAAGTCTGGCTGGCGCATGCCCTCGACCGGCGTGGAGCAGTACGGGCATAGGTTCCAGGGCAGGTCCATCAGCTTGCCGCAGCGCGCGCAGTTCTTCTTGAGGCGCGTGTAGCAGTTGGGGCAGACCACCCAATCTTCGTGCGCATGGCGGCCGCAGCCGGGGCAGACGCGCTTGTCCTCAATCTCTTGCAGCAGCGCTTCTTCTTCCAGGCTTTGCTCGTAGGTCTCGGCCAGCGTGCGCGGCGGGCGCAGGATCAGGTAGATGATCAGGCCGGGCAGCGTTAGGATGCCGACCACCAGCGCCGCCAGGATTTGGGCGAAGATGTCGCGGCTGCGCGCCCGCAGGTCGCGAAAAGTCCAAATGACCAAGCTCAGCCACAGCGCACTCAGAAACGCGCCGAAGAAAGCGGTCAGGACCAGGATCAGTTCCGTCAATGAATCGAGATTTACCGTCATCACTACCCCTTCCGGCCCGGATTATAAACCAGAATGGGCTGCGACCCCGACGGATTGACCATGCTTAGGCACACTTCGTGCAGGCCTACCTTTTGAATTGCGCCAATTTGTGGCCCCGGCCTAACGCGTCACTTTCAAAAACCCGGCCCGTGGTATAAACTCGCCTGACATGGAAGAAACCCTCCCCGACGACGCCGAACAGATCATCAGCGTTGCGCCGCGCATCACCGACTTGCCGGCGGACGACCGGCCGCGCGAGCGCCTGGCGCTAGACGGACCCAGCGCCCTAGGCAACCCTGAGCTGCTGGCGATCTTGCTGCGGGTCGGCATCGCCGGCGAAAACGCTGTGCGCATGGCCCAGCGCCTGCTAGTCGAGCTGGGTGGGCTGACTGGCCTGCACCGCACGGCTTATGCCGATTTGTGCAAGGTCAAAGGCATTGGCCCGGCCAAGGCCGCACAGCTCATGGCGGCCATCGAGCTGGGCCGGCGCATCTCTCAGAGCAGCACCGAAGAGCGCACCACCATCAGCTCGCCGGCCGACGCCGCCAACTTGCTCATGTACCAAATGGCCGCCTACGACCAGGAATATCTGTACGTTATCCTGCTCGACACGCGCAACCGCGTGCTCGGCCGCCCGCTGGAGGTCTACCACGGCTCGCTCAACACCTCGCTCATCCGCGTCGGCGAGGTCTTTCGCGAGGCGGTGCGCATCAACGCCGCCGCGCTGATCGTGGCCCACAACCACCCCAGCGGCGACCCCTCCCCCAGCCCGGAGGATGTGGCCGTCACGCGCGCGGTGGTCGAGGCTGGCAAGCTGCTCGACATTGACGTGCTCGATCACCTCGTCATCGGCCGTTACCGCTTCGTCTCGCTTAAGGAGCGCGGCCTGGGGTTTGGGGCCACATGAGCCTCGGCGGCCCGCCCGAACAGCAGCTCATCCTGCTCCCCGCCGCCGACGCAGCCGAGGCCTCGGCCTGGGGCGCGGTTGTTATGGAGTACGCCGCCGCGTTCGCGACCGTGCAGTTCGCGCGCGACCCCGCCACGGTGGACTGGCGCGTGTTCCAGCACGTGACGCTCGTGCGCCCGAGCTTCTGGCCCGACGACTTGCTGCTCGTCATCAAACAGGCCAATCCTGAGATCGTGTTCGACCGCATTCCGGTCGACACGCCCGAAGCGCTGCAGATCGTCCTCAATGTGCGCGTTTACTACGGCTGGCGCTATGGCCCGCAGACTGAGTTCCAATGGGCGCAGTTGTGGCCGTATGGCAAGAGTCTGATCGGGCTGCACGGCCGCAGCAATGGCGAGCTGCAAGGCGTGGATTACGACATCGTGCGCACTGCCCGCGTCGAGGCGGTCAAGCTCACGTCACACGCCACGCCGGCCACCGTCAAGCTGCTCAAGGCCATCAACCCCAATATGTTCATCCTGGTGCGCCCGTTGGTGGCCTTCAACACCAACAACGTGCCGCGCCGTGTGTCGCCGCAAGAGTTCTTCGACTGGACCATCCTCGACCTCGACCGGCTGTTGGCCTATGACTCGTCTATCCGCTATGTCGAGATTCACAACGAGCCGAACATCACCATCGAGGGGTGGGGCGGCAGTTGGAACGATGGGCGCGAGTTCGGCACGTGGTTCCTCGATGTGCTGGGCCGCTACCGCCGGCGCTACCCTGGCCTGCAATTTGGCTTTCCGGGCCTCTCCCCCGGCCCCACCTCCACGGCGGCGGGGCGGATGTCGGCCAACACCTTCCTGGCGCAATCGGCTTTTGCCGCCCAGCAAGCAGATTGGATTGGCCTTCACGCCTATTGGGTCAATGAGCGCGAGCTATCCGATGGCTCGGTGGGGCTGAGCTTCACCGAGTACCGGCGGTTGTTCCCCGAGAAGCTGTTATTTATCACCGAGTTCGGCAACCCCAACCAGAGCAAGGCGGTCGTGGCGGAGCAATACGCGCGCTACTACGGGCTGCTGCGCAAGGTGCCGGGGCTGGGCGGCGCGTTCGCCTATGTGGTCTCTACCTCCGACGCGATCGAGTCGCCGCGCTGGGGCTGGCGCACCGAGTCCGGCCTAGATGTCGGCATCGCCGGCGCCGTCGGCCGCCGCGCCTTCATCTTCGACGACGCCCCGCCCGGCACTTAGCATGCCCGCCTACCAAATCCTGCTGCTGCCGACGGCCGACTATTGGGCCTGGGTAGATGCCGCCAAAGCCTACGCGGCGCGCTTCGACGTGCACCTGACCAGCGACCCAGACTTCGCCGCGCGCTATATGACGCCCATCCAGACCATCACCGTCGCGAACGCGCCCGGCGGCTACAATGCGCAGGGCGACATTCAAGCGTGGTTCCGGCAGAACTACCCCAGGCTCCAGGTGGACTTCATCGCCTGCGCCACGCCGGCCGACCTGGGCGGCGCTCTGCAAACGCGGCTGGCCGCCAACAACCGCCTCCTCGCCGTGGGCAGTGGCTTCCGGCTGCGCTGGCCGACCGACTTCGGGCTCATCAACCAGGGCTTTGGCGAGAACCCCGAAGTCTATCGGCGCTGGGGGCTGCCCGGCCATGAGGGGCTAGATATCTTTGCCCCGCAGGGCGGCAAAGTCTACGCCTGCGCCGATGGCAGCGTGTCGCGGGTAGATGCCTATCACGGCGACCCCAACACTATGCCCTACGGCAACAGCGTGCGCCTGCGCCACGCCGGCAACTATGAGACGGTCTACGCTCATTTGCATGAGACGCGCGTGGCGGTGGGCGACACGGTGACGGCTGGGCAGGTCATCGGCCTGGCCGACTCAACCGGCAACTCAACGGGCAGCCACCTGCACCTGACGCTCAAGCACGACGGCGCGACCGCCGCCGGCCAGACCAACTACCCGCGCGACATTATTGACCCCACGCCCTTTCTCATCTGGCCCGGCGCGGACGACAGCGACACCGCGGCGGTCAGCTATCCCTGGCCGCCGGCCATGTGCCTGGTGGGCGCGCACGGCCGCGCCGATGGCCCGCTGGCCGAGGCCGACTACGGCCCGATTAACGCGGCCCGGATCGAGGCGGTCAAGTTGCTGACCAGCGGTCAGGCCCAAAACGTAGACCGGCTAAAGGCCGACAACCCGCGCGTCTTCCTGCTGGTGCGGCTGTTCGCGTCGTTTGACGGGCGCGTGGTGCGCTCGGACGAATTTGCGCAGTGGATGATCGGCGACATGGCCCCGTTTTACGACCGGGGCGTGCGCTACTTTGAGGTGCACAACGAGCCCAACCTGCGGCCGGAGGGCTGGACCCAAAGCTGGGCGGACGGCCAGGCGTTCGCCGCCTGGTTCATGGATGTGCGCAATCGCATCAAGCAGCACTACCCGGACGCGCTGCTGGGCTTCCCTGGTCTTTCGCCTGGCGCGGATGTGCCCAACCTGCGCCAGAACGCGCTCGACTTCCTCTCCGCCGCCGATGCGGCCGTGCGCGCCGCCGACTGGGTGGGCCTGCACTGCTATTGGGTCTCCGAGCCAGAGCTTAACTCGGCGGCGGGCGGGCTGGGCTACGTCGAGTACCGCCGCCGTTTCCCCGACAAGCTGCTGTTCATCACCGAATTCAGCAACCCCGCGCCGGGGACCGCCAAGGCGACCAAAGGCCAGCAGTACCTGCGTTATTACCAACACCTGCGTTCGATCCCTGGGCTGGGCGCGGCGTTTTGCTTTGTGCTGTCGTCTTCGTCTGGTTTCGACACTGAGACCTGGCGCACCGAGGGCGGGTCGGTCACCGAGATCCCCGCGCTGGTGGGCGCGCGCCGCGACGTTGTCAGCCCGCTGCCGCCCCCGCCGCCACCGGCTTAAACGCCAACGGCGGAGCCTTCGCCCCGCCGCTGTAACTTTCCGCAACTACTCCGCTACTCGTTTGCCAACAACTGCACGTCAGCCACCAGACTGGTGAACGTGTGCCCCTCCGCGTAGAGGGTGATGGACAGAATCTGCGCGGCGGGGTTGCCCTGCGCGGCGAAGATCTCGATCAGGTTGTCGGAAGTATACGGCTGCCACTTGCTCTGCGGTACTTGCTGGTGCGTATAGCGCACCTGGCACGGCACGCAATAGTCGTAGCCAAAGCTGGGGTCGTTGAAGTAGTAGAAGCCCTGCAGCCACTCGCGCGCGCCGCCGCCGACGTCGATGTAGTTGATCTTGACCATCAGCGGGCACTCGGTGCCTTGCGCGCCGCAGTTCTTCACGTCTTGCTGCACGATCAGCAGGTCGAGGTTCAGGCGCAGCGACGAGTAGCCCTGCACATCGCGGTTGAGCTCTTGCGTGACGCCCACCCGGCCCCAGTCGCCTCCGACCCGCACCAGCCGCACCACGCGCCGCCCGCCGATCAGCGGAAACTCAATCTTGCCGGGGTCTTCCGACGCCACGGCCGGGGCGGCAATCGCCTCCTGCCAGGCTGCATTGTTCGGCGTCACAAAGTCGCCGTTGCGGATCAGGTTCTGCTCGGCTGGTTTCGGCCCCTGCGGGCCGGCGCCCGGTGCGACCTCCGCTCGCTCGTCTTTGATCAACCGGACCGTCTGCCCCTCGGCCGTCACCTGGGCCGTGCCCTCCCGCACCGTCACCATCGACTCGGTAAAGGTCGCCTCGACGGTGGCGTTGCTGCCGGGTTGGTCGAGCACCGTGGTTGTGCCGGGGTCTGAGAAAATTTCAATGTGCACCGGTCGGTCGACATCCACGCCCACGGTGAAACGCACACGCCCGCTGGTCAAGTGCACCACGATCGTATGCGGCTGCGTGCCGGCGCCGTAACGCGGGCTGTCGGCTTCGGTAACTTCCACACTGGTGCTGCCGAATATCCGAAGCGTGGCGAGGACGTATTGGCCGTCGGGCGAGGTAAAGTTGACGGTGGCTTGCGCATTGGCGACGGTGGAAATGGACGAGCCGACCGGAAAGGTGGTGAGGTTGACTTCGGGCGCGTCACGGCCGGGACGAGTGACCAGCACCGTGCCGGTGGGGACGATGCCGATGGATTGCGCGACGCTGGCGTTGTGCAGCCACCACTGGCCGCCGAACACCAACCCGCTGACGGCCAGCACAAAGACGGTGAACGCGCTCAGCAGCACCGTCCAGCCGGTGCGCTCAGGATTGCCAGAGTAGGTGGCGCTTGGGGTTACCATCGGACCTCGAAGCCCGGCCCCGCGCCGGCCCCAGCCAGCCATTCCGCGTTGACATCCGCGACGGCGGCGGCGGGCGGGCCGTGGTGCAAGTAGGCAGCCAACTGGTCGAGCGCCGCGCGCGGCCCTTCGGCCAGCACCTCAACACTGCCGTCCGGCTGATTACGCACCCAGCCCGTCAGCCGCAGGCGCTGGGCTTCGCGTTGGGTGGCGGCGCGAAAGTTGACGCCTTGGACGCGCCCGCGCACGACCGCGTGGAGTTGATGAAGGTCAGTAGCCATGCTAAAAGTGGTAATCGGCCGCCCGATGGGCCAGTGTGGCGCGATTATATCACGCGGTTTTTGGCGGCTGGGCGGCCGGCCGCGCGCGGGCGGTGAGCAGTAACAAGAGGAGCGGCCCGAGCAGCACCAGACCGGTGAGCACCAGCCAGGGCACCAGCCCTGAGCCGGTGGCTGCGGGCGCATAGACGGCCTCGCGCAGCCAGTCGGTCTCAAGCTCGGCCAGGGTCAGGCCCAGGCTGCTCTGCAGGCCGGCCTCACACTGCGCGCCCCGGCCATAGTTGCCCAGCAGCCGAAAGAGGCCCTCTGAGCCGAAGCGGTCGCGCAGGTAACGCACTACCGACTCGCTCTGGGCATAGGCCAGCAGCGCGGCGTTGCTCTCGGTGGGGAACGGACCGCACAGGCTGGCGAGTGGCAAGAAGCTGCGGGCGTCGCGGGCGGCGGCCAGCAGCGCGGGCAGTTGGCTGTCGCGCGCGCCCTGGTTCATGCCGGCCAGGCCTTCGTTCAACCAGGTGGGCACGTCGGCCAGGTGCTCGCCGGTGGCTAAGTAGATGAGCACATGCGTCATCTCGTGCGGGATCTCGCGCTGCAAAGTCACCTCGGCCCGCAGATCATCGGGCACGACCACCACGATGACGCCCAACTCTGGGTCGGCGTGGCCGTTGGCCCAGGCGCGGCCCAGGCGCTGCAAGGCGGCCTGCGCATCGGCGGTTTGCGCGTACAAGTAAATATCCAGGTGCGGCGGTAGCGGCGCGCGAATGTCGCGGTTGATGAGCGCCATCGCGCCAGCCGCCACTGCGAGCGCCGCCTGGCCGAAGTCGGCCGTGCCGCTATACCAGTGCACCTTGACCGAGCCGCTGCCCACGCGCTGCCAGGCAAAGCGGTTGTCTTCATAATAGAAAGTGGTCGGCGCGGAAGTCGCGCGCTGGCCGGTGATGTCTTCGACGGCCCACCAGTAGGTCAGTTCGGCAAAGGGCCGCAGTGTGTACTGCGCCAGATCAAACGTGGCGGTGGTGCTGATCGACTTGGCCCGCTCAAAATCCACATCGCTCCACTGCACCTGCGTGCCGTCCGGCTCCTGGATGAACAGCACCAAGTTGCTGATGGTGGTGGTGCTCTCGGCCGCTACGTCGAATGAGATGGTTTGGCCAAACTCATAAGTGGGGGGTGGGGCGCTGGTGATGGTGACGCCGACCTGCGCCCAGCCGATCTGCCCTGGCTGGCCCAGCCCGGCCAGCAGCAGCCCGCCGGCGCAGAGGCGCAGCAGGGCGGTGGGCCAGGTCTGGTGGGCGGCGGGTAGGCGGCAGGTGGGCATGGCTAGCGCTGTAAGAAGGCGATGATGGGCGTCAACGTCAAGGGACTCAGTAAGGTGCAGACGAGCACGGCGGCGCTGGCCAGGGCCGGGTCCAGATCATATTCGGTTGCCAGGATGGTGACAATGACGGCGGTGGGCATGGCCGATTGCAGGATCACGGCCTGGCGCGCCACGCCGTCGAGCCCCAGCCCGGCCGCCAGCAGCGTGGCGGCCAGCGGCGCAAGGACTAGTTGCAAGACGGCGGCCACGGCTACCAGCGCCAGCCGCGAGCGCGGCCAGGCTTTGACCAGCGCCATCTGCATCCCGAGCAGGGCCAGCATCACCGGGATCGAGCCCTGGCCAAGCAGGTTGGTGGCCCGTTCGACCGGCGCCGGCACCGGCCAGCGGGTGAGTTGGAACAGCAGCCCGATGACCAGGGCGTAAGTTGTTGGCAGGGTTAGGCCGTGGCGCAGCACTTCGCGCCAGGGGCGGCGGCCGGCCGAGGCCAGCGCGATGCCCAGGGTGTAGACGGCCAGGCTGCTAAAGGCAAAGAACAAGGTGGCCGGGGCCAGCGCCGCCTCGCCAAAGGCGAAGCTGGTGACTGCCAGCCCAAAGTTGCCGGCGTTGCCGAAGGCCGCCACCAGCGCCAGGGCAGCGATGGCCCGGTTGTCCAGGCGCGCCAGCTTCCCAAAAGCAAAGGCCAACAACACCACCGTGAAGGTGGTGCCCCAAGCCACCAGCGCAATCTGCCCCAACTCGGCGCCGGCGATCGGCGATTGGGTGAGCGAGACGAAGACCAGGCACGGGCTGAAGATGTAAAACGCCAGCCGTGAGATGCTGCGCACATCCGGCTGCAAGCGGCGGCCCAGCGCAAAGCCGGCGCCGGCCGCCAGCAGCGTGGGCACGATGTTGTTGTAGAAAATGGTCCAGTAGAGCGCGACGGTCCCCACCAGCGGCGTTCGGGCTAGGGCTGGTTGTCGGCGTCGCGGGGGTCGAGGTCTAGAGCGTCCAGGTCGTCCAGGTCGTCGCCCTCAGCGTCGGGGTCGTCGGCTTCTTCATCTTCATCATCGTCGTCGTCGATGTCGAGCAGGCCGATCAAGCCGTCGAGCGTGTCCAGGTCGGTGTCGCTGCCGTCCTCGGCTCCGTCGAACATGCTGAAGGCGCGCACCTCGTCGCTGAAGGCCAAATTCTCGATGGCCTCTTCAATGAAGTCGTGGTCGTCTTCGTCGGTGGTGCGCTTGAGCAGTCGCTTCAGCGTGTCGCGCGCGAAGTCGCCGCCGATTTGGCCGAGACTCCAGATGGCGGCCTCTTTCACCTGCGTGTCGGGGTCGCCGGTCAGGTGGGCCAATTCGCCGGCCGCCTGGCCCAGCTCTAGCTCGCCGGCCGCGCGGGCGGCCTCAAAGCGCATTTCGGGCTCGTCGCTCTTTAGCTCGGCCAACACTTGCGGCGCCCACTGCGCCTCGGCGGTGCGCCCCATGGCGAAGACGGCGCTGATGCGCAGCAAGGGCTCGGTCGAGGCATAGGCCGCCTTGATCAGCGGCGTGATCTCCGGGCGCACGGCGTAGGCGACCGCCTCGATGGCGCGGCGCTGCACCTCCAGCGCCTCCGCGCCGCCAATGACGGCCAGCAGGGCGTCCTCGACGCGGCGGGCCTGCTGCTCGGGCAGTTCTTCGATCTCACCCAAGTAGACGAACCGCCCCAGCGCGCTGGCCGCGGCGGCGCGCACATGCACATCCACGTCGGTGTTGAGGAAGTCAATCAGCGGGGCGATGAGGGTCGGGTCTTCCGACTCCCACAGCGCCCGGATGGCGGTGGCGCGCACTTCTGGGTCTTCGTCGTCCAGGCCGAGCCGGAAGACGGCCTCAAACGTGACCTCGAAGTTGGCTTCGCCGATCTCGTTCAGGTCTTGCAGGATGCTCTGGCGGCGCTCAGTGGGCAGGTCGGCCCAGGTGCGCTCTAACGCGGCCAGGTCGGCCCCCGCCAGGTCGGAGAGGTGATATAGGCTGGCCATGGCGACTGGCTGCTCTAAATCGCGCAGCCGTTCGAGGACCACATTGAATTCGGGTGTAGTTGGCATGGGGATCGTTTAGCGGGGCACGATAGGATTGAAGATGTCTTGGTAGGTGATGAAGACCATGAGCACCAGCAGCATGCCCATGCCCACCAGGTGGACCAGGCCCTCGCGGGCTGGATCGAGCCGCTTGCCGCGCACCGCCTCTAGCAGCACGAACACGATGCGGCCACCGTCGAGGGCGGGCAGGGGCAGCAAGTTGGTGGTGGCCAGCGCCACGCTCACCAGCCCGATGAGCTGCAAGATTGGGAACCACTGATTGATGGTGGTGGCGGCGGTCACGGCCTCGCGGGTCAGGTCGTTTAAGCCGACCACGCCGATGGGCCGCACGACTTCGAGCGGAATCTCCTGCCGCAGCACGCGGCCGGGCAGCTCGATCAACACTTGGAACTGGTACAAAATTTCCTGGGCGGCGCGCGCGATGGACTGCGGCCAACTGTAGTTGGTGACGATATCGGGCCGCATCTCGATGCCCATGGGGCCTTCGCCCGTGGGCCAGGTCTGGCGCGGGGTGACGGTGATGACCTGCACCTCGCTGCCGCGCTGAATCTTGATCTCCACCGGCTGGCCCAGGTGGCGGTAGGTGACTTCGCTGAGCTGGCTGGTGTAGTGGATGTCCTTGCCGTCCGCCGTCAGCACGATATCTTCCGGCATCAGGCCGGCCTGCTCAGACGGCGTGCCGGGGACGACCATATTGACGACCACGCGGTCGGGCCAGCCCAGGTGGAAGCCAATGACGAAGATCACGAAGGCGAACAGCAAATTGGCGAGCGAGCCGGCCATCAGCACGGCGATGCGCACGCGCTTGGGCGCGGCCGAGAGCCCGCCGGCCACACCGGGGTCGTCTTCCCCCTGCGGGCGCACGAAGCCGCCCAGCGGGATGGCGTTGATGGAGTAGATGGTGCGCGGGCCGCCCAGCACCTCGCGCGACGGGCCTTTCTGGCCGACGACCTTGTGCCACTTGCCATCGGCCCCGCGCACGATGCCGAACAGGCGCGGCGGGAAGCCAAAGCCAAACTCCTCGATGTGAATGCCCAGGCGTTTGGCGGTCAAAAAGTGCCCCAGCTCATGGACAAAGACCAGGACGCTGAGCACCAGAACGAAGATGAAGAAACTGCCGATTGCGGCTAACGACATGCCAACCTCACAGTCCAACCGAGTCTAACCAACTAAAATTATACAATCCAGAAGGGGGCGCAACAAGTAAGAGATTTATCAGCATTCGCCCACACGGGGCAATTAAGCCAGCAAGCGGGCCGGGCCGCCGGGATGGGCGACCAAGATGCGGCTCACGTCCAGGTTTTCGCGCAGGCGGCGCTCGACTTCGGGCGCGGACTCCGGCAGGCACAGGCAGTGCACGTTCGGGCCGGCGTCAATGGTGTAGCCCACCGGCAGGCCTTCCGCCCGCCAGCGCCGCACCGATTTGATGATGGCGAGCGTGATCGGCTCCCAATAGAACAACGGCGGGGCGGAGCTCATCATCACCGCGTGCATCACGTTGGAGTCGGTCTCGACCACTTCGATAAAGCGGGCGAAGTTGCGCGTCAGCAGCGCTTCGCGGCAAACCGCCAGCCGCTCCGGCACACTGGTGATGCGCGCGGCTTGCAGCGGGCTGCTGCCGGCCAGAGCGTGCCCGCCCGTGCTGCCGGTGGCCTTGTGCTTCTGGCTGACGACGGCGATGACGTCCACCAGGTCCCAGTGCTCGGGCGAGGCGATGGAGACGCCAAACGAAGTCTCCGGCCGGCCCGGCTCGCCCGGCCCCCACTCGACGAAGCCGCCTGGCACGCTGCGGGCCGCCGAGCCTGAGCCACGCCGCGCCAGCGCCGAGAGCTCGTGCTCGGGCAGCGTCAGGCCGGCGGCGGCGGCGGCGGCCACGGTCAGCGCCGCGAAGGCCGAGGCCGACGAGGCGATGCCCGCGCCCGACGGAAAGTTATTCTTGGATTCGATGCGCGCGAACTGCCCCAGCCCAGCCTGTGCGCGGATGACGTTGAGCTGGGCCACCACGCGCTCGTGCGGCGCGCCGGTCTGCACCTCGCCGCCGATCACCACCTCGTCGGCGGGGCGGCTGTCGTTGAACTCGACGGTGGTCTCGGTTTCGAGCCCAGCCAGGTTCATCGAGAGTGAGGCGTTGGCCGGCAGGCGCAGGGCGTCGTCGGTGTTGCCCCAGTACTTGATGAAGGCGATATTTGCACAACTGACAGCCGTTGCTTGCCTAGTCGGCATTTGATATAGACGACTTTGGAGCCGTCCTCCAGTGCGAACGTGGCGCGAACGTCCAACAGGTCAAGATAGCGTCGCTTGTCTTCAAATGTAGCTCCGTCCAGGCCCTCGGCAATCTCTCGTATGGCAATTTCGACCTCTTGTATCTTATCATCAGTCCAAACTTGCTGGCTAAGTTGCGCCTGGAGCCCCGCCCGCTCGTGTTCAAAGTCGGACTTGCGCTTGTCCAGGTCCGTCCGGCGCGCGGATAGTAGCTCCGTCGGAAAGCCGCTCGCCAGGTACAAGTCAAGCAATTTGGCGAGCTGTTGGTTCGTGTCGGCCAGCATGTTGACAACCAACTGCAACCGGTCCTGAATAGCACGGTTGGCGCGCTCGTCCTCGGCCTTCTCACCGCGCAAACCTGCGGCGAGTTTCTCCGGGTGTTGCATCGTATCTTTCACCCAAGTCCAAACGGCGTTATCTACGGTGTCGCAGCGCACGGGCATTATGTCGCATTGCCCGCCCAATTTCTCACGACCGTTGCAATAGTAATACTGGTGCTTCTCTCGGCGAGTGCGGCCCACCATCGAATAGCCGCACTTGGCACACTTGAGTCGCCGGCCCAGTAAGTATTCACGCCGGACGTTGCGGTTGGACTGTTCCTTGTTCAGCGCCAAGCGCTCTTGGGCGAACTTGAATGCGTAGAGATCAATAATGGCCGGCACTGCTACCGCCAACCAATTTTCGCGCGGCGCAGGCGCCTGTAGCTTGTCAATACTCGATTTGCCGCTGCTGGCCTGTTGTATACGCTTCCGGCGGTCGGCGTCCCGGAGCGTCTTTAGCCGCTTGTCGTCGCCCAGGCCTGACAATTCAGTTTCATCCATCATCCGCGTTTTGCCGTAGTGCCACGTGCCGATGTAAGTCTCGTTGGCCAGGATGTGGCGCACCGTTGCACTTGACCACGTTCCACGGCTATTGCGCTTGGCAACATGAGCCATTGTGTCGCCGCGCGTTGGCACGTGGTCCGCGCTCAACTTGCTTGCGATCGCGCGGAGTGATAAGGGCTTGCGGTCGATGGCCCGGGCCTGTGCCTCGCCATAGAGAAACCATTGATAGACGAGGCGTATCACCCTGGCCTCGGCCTCGTCCATGACCAGCCAAGACTTATGGGGCTCGCTTTTCACGGCATAACCATAGGGCGGCCGAGCTGCCACCACGGCGAAGCCGCTTTGGGCTTTACCGCGCTTGCCGCGCTTCATGCGCTCCAAAATCTTCGCCTTCTCGTATTCTGCAATGCTGGCCCGTATCTGTTTCTGCAGCCGGCCTTCGTCGTTGTTTTGGTATTGCCCGATGACATATTCAACCAGCGTCCCATGCCGGGCCAACTCTTCCTCGATAAGCATCTGGTAAACGCTCTTGCGGGCCAGCCGGTCAATGTCATACACAATCAACCGGTCAACGCGGTTGTGCGCGACATATTCCCGCAGCCGGTCCAGGTCTGGCCGGTCCAGGCTGGCGCCGGTGTAATCGTCTTGAAACTCCTCGACCAACTGGTAGCCGCAGCTCGCCGCATACTTCCGGACTGAATCTAACTGCGTTGGCAGGCTGTAGCCTTTGGCCTGCTCATCGGTGCTCACCCTGGCATACGCAATCGCTATCTTGCTCATGTCGCTCACTTTCTGCATTGGGCCGCTATGGTCCTCAATTGCCTTTGAAACATTGGTCATCGAATCGCCGCTTTTTGGCCCGGTGCTCGGGTCGATCAGGCGATAGGCCGCCGTCGCACCTAGTCCGCAAATGCAAAACGGGCGGCCCGCCGTTGGTTTGGCAGGTCGCCCGCGTCTGGTAGAATCGGGTCAGCCTCGCCCGCCGCCTTCTGGTGGGTTGGGTCAGGGCCTCGTGAGTGTTGATCGCACGCACGCGGCCCGCTCTTCGGAGCATAATTGCTACATTACAGAGTAATTATACTACTGTTTGTCAACTTGCCTTTTTGGCCCGCGCCGGTCCCCTAGCGTCTGAACCTTGCGAACGTAGGCCAACAGACTCGCTCGGCTCACCTGCCATTCACGGCCCCACTTGCGCCCCTTCACTGTGCCAGCCAATAGCAGCTTGCGAAGAGTGACAGGGTGATATCCGGTAATCTGGCGAGCCTCACCCGTTGTGATCCAGTCTGCCATGCTTTGATTCTCCCTCGCCGAATTGTAGCCCCGGCGGCCTAGCATGCAAAGTCTCACGCCCGTTATTCAGTTGGTAATGTGCGGCCAGCGGACATAGACTTGTCCGCGCCGGATGACGCTCGCCGTTCCCCCTCATGGCTGGCCAGCCCTCAGCATTCGAGCCTTTGGGTGCGGCGGGTTGGCCAGCCAGCCCGACAAAACGCCAGGGGCCATTCGCTAAAGGTCAACGCCGAGCACCATTCGCCTTAAGGTGTCTTCGGAATCCAATACTGCGAGCGCAATCTGGCCGCTGGTGGGCTAGGGAACAGTTGGTGAGTACCGGGACGGGACAATAGACGCTCCGAACTCTGGCTCGAAAGAGCTGGATGTAGTAGCCTTGCCGGATTCGGACCCTGCCCTAAGTGCCACAATGGGGCATGCGTTTTGGTGTATTTCATGTGCCCTGGATCGTGCAAGCGAAAAACACTGCGCCAGCACCAGCGCTTCACGCTCGGCATCGCTTATTGGAACAGGTAACGGCGACGGGGGCATTAGCGCTTCAATTAGGGCCCGGTCTTTAGGACCACCTTGAAGCTTTTCTTGCAAACTGCCATTCGGTGGTTGAGTAAACATCAATTTGGCTCCGGTCGCGGTACTTCGTTCATCAGCTTGCAAGCAATTTACCAACTTTCGGCTTGAATGGGCTGGAAAGCTCTTGAAGAAGTGCCGAAACCGCTTGATTGAAAGGGCGTATTGGCTGTAAAACTATGGTTGGCCGGGCGCAGTTGACCCGTGACCTACTTGAATATGCTTGAATGCCTTGATGGGTGTAAATTGGGCAATTCCCGCTGACGACCATGCCGACAACTATCCCCTCGGACGACCAGCAGCGTTTCGTTCAACTCCTGCGCCGCTACCTGACCAAGACAGGGCGCAAACAGGTAGAGCTCGCCCGCGCCAGCAACTCGTCCGAAAGCTTGCTGTCCAAGGTGCTAAAGGCCAAGACCCCGCCTAACCTGGTAGTATTCTGCAAATTCCAGGCGCCCTTCCTAGTGGCGCACGGCGGCGTCACCCAAGCCCGCCAGGTGAGCGAGATGGTAGTTCTGCTCGGCGGCGAATTGGATGAGGCCGGCCTACTGGCCATCGCCAAGGACGTCGAACGGGTCAAAGACCCGGAGCTCGACTCGATCCATTTCCGGGGCAGGGCGGAAGAGTTCCGCAAGACCATTCCAGAGGCCCTCCGCCGGGCCGAAACCGGCCCGGTTGCTGACACGGAGCGCGCAACAGCGGTGGAAACCGCTGCCAAGTCGCTGATCGTGGAGGCTGCCAGCGCCATTGACGCTCAAAGAGCTGAAACCGGGCTGGACGATCTGGAAGAGCAGCCATCAACCTCCCCGACCGAAGTCCTGGCCGAGGCGCTCGCCAGTTGGCAAGCGGTGCTGCGTGACGTCATCCCACCCGCGCTGGCTGAAACGCTTCAGCCGGACGAAGTCATCGCTACTGTCCTGGAATGGGAGAGCCGACAAAAGGACCCCCAACTTGCCGCTGCCGCCTGGGATTGGTTCGACTCCCCGGCAACACTTGAGAAGCTCCGCCAAAGTATTCGGCTAGACTTCATGTTGAAGGGCCATAACGGCCTGGTCACCTGGAACCACCTAGAATGGCAATGGCTCAACCACGTTCTGGTCGAGACGGCGCAGCGGCAGGCCGGCGGTTCGCAACTATCGCCCAGCCAACTGCTGGCGTTCATGGTTGATTTGGGCCGGGTCGCATTCGAAGCAGTGACGGCCGATGAGGGCAAGACGCCTTATCTAGCAGTCAACCTGGCAGAATTGGCCCGCCGTCTGCCCATGGCGCAGGTGACCCGTTGGAGTTGGCTCAGCAATATCGGCCAAACCGGCCTGCTCCGGTTGTCCGTCAGCCCAGATGGGATCTGCCAGTTTGCGAGCCGGGAAGAAACCGACTTCCTGGCCGCGCAGTACCTAATCAACTCCGGCGCCGACGACATCCTGCTTGACATCGCCCGCAACTGCGGGCGGCCTTTTGGCGTGCTGGCCCAGGCGGTCCGCACGTTGCATTTCACCAACCGAGATGCGATCGCTGGTGAACTGATTGGGGCATTGCTCAAGATATCCGAGGATATCCCCCTACGTTATGCCGATGCCGCCTACCTGCTGGCCGCCTGCGAGGCGCCGGCCAGCGAGGTCTTACTGCCCCTTTGGGACCAGGTCGAGGCCCGCCTGTGCGAGTCGTGGGCCGAGGTCAAGGCTCCGGACTATCGCGAATATGTCGCCCGCGCCTTGCGTTACCAGGACTGCGCCGAATTTGGGCGCATGCTCCGCCGAACGCTGCGGGCCGAACTGCTGTCGGGGGAGCACAACCCGACGACGTTGCGCAGCCTGGCCATTGTCGGTGGCCCGGATGCTGTTAATACCCTTCAGTCACTGGGCGAAGCCCGGTGGCTGGTAGCCAGCGAGCGCAACGCTGAACCAGACCAGGCGTGGGACGCCCTGTCGGCGGTCCTGGCCGTCGTGCCCGAGTTGGCGCCGAACGACCAGGTCGCCGCGCTCGAAGGCCTGGCCAGGGCCGAGAGCGGCGAGCACAGGCAGGCCCTCCAGGCGCTGGCCGACGCCGGCAGCATCCCCGCCCTACGAGCCCTCGCACGGATCGAGACTAGCGCCAAAGACCCAATGCTGGCCGGCTATGCACAGATGCTGCGCGCGCGGCTGCGCGGTCCGGCGCAGGCCGCGCTGGTCGCGGGCGAACTAGATGCGGCCGTGCAGGGCGGGGAGCCCGCCAGCCTGCTGGCCCAGTCGCACGTTGCCGGCGGGCTGCTCGGGCGGTCGACGTCGGCACCGTCGGCCGTCGTGTCCCGGTCGCTGGCGCGGGTCTGGGCAAAACTTGAGCTGAATGATGGCGTACGGATTGGGACAGCACTGGCCCTGATCGCCGCCCAGGCCCGGCCAGCGCTGGACATTTGCTTGGGCACCCTGCCATTGGCCGACTCGGACGGCGGCCTAAACGCTGGCTTGCTGCCGCGACTGTTGCCGCCCCTGTCATCGCCGGACGCGACGCCCCGGCTATGGCTGCTGGTGGACCAGGCCGCCAGCCCCGCTCAGCGCGCTATCCTAATCCGTTGTCTCGGGCAAGCCGGCGGGATTGCGTTGGATGAGCGCTTTGAGCTGCTCCTGGCAGGGCCAT
>JBBRZY010000017.1:0-16875 GCA_038252885.1 Anaerolineales bacterium
ATCGTCGGGTTAGGCACATGCGCCGGCCCGGAAGCCAAAAGGTAACACCCTGAGAGCGCGGCTCATAACCCGGAGGCCGATGGTTCGAATCCATCCCCCGCTACTAAATAGCCGTCGATTCCAACGAATCGGCGGCTTTTTCGTACTCTATAGGAGCAGAGCTCATATCCTGCAGGTCCTTGGTTCGCATCCCAAAGTCGTTAACTGGCCGTAGCTTTCAGTTCAGAAACAGAGCAGTGGGCTCACACCTCGATAGACCGGTGTTGCCCGAAAGAGCAGGTGGATGAAAGGTGTAGCCAGCACAGCATCACCACCCGAGCCGGTGTTGCGGGTAGAGCGCCGGCCGCAGCTCAGCAGTGCGAACAGTCGTCTGGCGTGCGGGGCAGTCGTCGCGGGTGGCGCCGAAAAGCTTTTGGCGACGCCATCTGGTCGCCGAAGCGGCCCAGCTTGATAACCAGCCCAAAGAACCCAATCGTCAACAGTAGGACGAGCAGCGCTTCTATAGTCTGAGTTGGCACGGAGTCCTCGCAACACGCACGAATACCCAGCGAGGATGCCTGAGCTAGCCAAACCCGTCAAGATCTGCGGGAATTCCCAACCGCGGAGATAGGTAGGACCAAGCATGGTGCTCCGAATCTTGGTTGGTGATAATTGCCAACTGCCCATCAGCACGCGTGCGGGGGAGTTTGATGCAGGCCGGGAAAGCCTTGAAGTTGGTAGGGTCAGTGTTCGTGCGGCTTTGTGAGTTATCTTTTTCCTTCAGCCGACCGCCCTGGGCAGCGGGTACGACAACAATTCGACGATCGTCCATCGGTGGTCGGTGACGCCGACCGCTTGGGCGGGTGTCCGCGGGCGGCGACGTCGGGGTAAGCGTTTCCCATCACGCAAGCGCGGCTCGGCTAATGGCTGGCTGAGTGACTTGTGCGGACGGGTGAAATGGTAGTACGCCCTCCACCACTCGAGATGGACCATGAGCTCGGCTGAAGATTGAGCGACGGCCCAGGTGCGGCGGGTCACCCCCACTTCGCTTCGCTTCGGGGGGCAGGCGGCCGTCACGGCCTGCCGCACTGTCAGGTTGAGCCGTTCGACGAAGGCGGTCTGGATTGTGCCTGACCCTCCGCTATTGCGCAGGGCCGCGGTCAGTAGATCGAGTGAGCCGAGCAAGGCGCGGCGCTCAACGCGGGCGAGGCGCCGCCGGCGGTAATGTTTGACGACTTGTCCGTAGAGGAGCCCTGCGTGAGCTTGCCAGTGGCGAGCTTGCCGACCCACGGTCTCAACCCAGCCGCCGAAGTGGGCCGTTAGCGCGTAGAAGTACAATTTCAAGCCATCGCTCGTAAAAGCGGGCAGGCAGTCCGGTGCCAGGACTTTGACCAGGGCATGCACGACGGCATGCGCCATTGGTTGCGTGCGCGGCCCAACCTTCAGTCCGGCGATGATTTTAGTCCGAGCATCGATCGCGAACCAAACCCAAAGCGCGTCAGCCTCCTGGCGGGTCTTGGTGCAAAGCTCATCCAGTTGGATGTGCAAGAGCTTCAGGTTCTGGAAGAGCCGCTCGTGCAGTGACGTCGCATGTAGGCCGGCGCGCGTGAGCCAAGTTCGGATCGTGAATTCACCATGACCGAAAACTCGCACGGCAGCGCCAACACTCAGGCCTTCGGCCAGGGCGCTCAGAACTTCACCCACGCGACGGGCAGGTGTTTTGAGATGGTACAAGACTGTGCCGTAGCGGACGCTGAACTTGGTCCGGCAGGCCTGGCATTTGAGACGCGAAGCGCGGATATATTCTTGCCGACCGTGACCGCCATAGCCGACGAGGGCGTCGCGCAGCGTCTGGTCATCGGTGATGCCGAAGTACAGGCAGTCGGGGTTTGGACAGGCAAATCCAGCCGTCGCGATCCGCTTCCTGCGGCCACGAGGGCTTTTGACTTGTGAATACGGCTTGGGAGGGGGCGATGCTGTCGCGAGGCCTAGTTGGAGAGTGATACAACACGCTGGACAGTCGTCGGGGGTGCGTGGTTTGAGCGGGCGCGGAGATGGCTTGGGGTGAACTTGACGGGTGGCCGGCGGTGGCTAACGCCACTTGACCCGCAACAACAACAGCAAAATGACGCCAATGACAACCAACAGCGCGAACACCGGCCTAGCCATATCCACCTCACGCACGTCCCGGGTTGCGTGAGGATGAGTTAGGGCAGGGTGCTTGTCAAGCGCTGCGAATTGTCCCCCACGGATAGCGGGACGACCCCCGTGCGTGCTGGGCACAGGTGCCGCCGGATAAGGCAAGTAGCCAGCACAGGTGGAAATAATGGATGGATGAAAAAGGGTAGTGTCCCTGTAACGTGGGGTAGCTCAAAATAGCCCTTAGGGCCATCCTGACAGTTGGTGTCCTCGACCCATTCGCTGGGTTTGAGGAGCCGCTAGATGGATAACACGACGAGCTACTGTTTGAATCCGCGCTGCGGGTTGTTTGGCAAAGTCGGACCGGCCGCGCGGTTGAAGGGCTACGATTGGCAACGGGCTGGGCCGCGGTTTGAGTGTGAGGCGTGTGGGTGCGTGCTGTCGGCCAGCACGGGCACGGCCTACGCCGGGGTGCGTAGCGACCTGAATACTTATCGACGCGGGGCACGCGCGTTGGCCGAAGGGGTGAGCATTCGGGCCACCAGTCGGTTGATCGAAGTCGACAAAGATACGGTCCAGCATTGGTTGCCGATCTTGGGCCACCACGCGGCGGGCGTAATGAACTACTTCTTTCGCAACCTGCACCTGACCGAGTGCCAGTTGGATGAGTTGTGGACCTTCATCTACAAGAAGGAAGCCCACCTGACGGCGCTGGACCAGCTGGGTGAAGTCTATGGCGACGCCTGGGTCTGGATTGCGTTCAGTCCAGTGTGCAAATTGGTCCCGGCCTGGGTCGTAGGGAAACGGACCCTGCCGCACGCGCGTCGGCTCGTTTTTCGGCTGAAATCGGCCACGAATGGGCAAATTCCATTCTTTACCAGCGACGAGTTGCCGCACTATGCCGACGCCCTGCTGGAAGTCTATGGGCAGTGGGTGCAGCCCACCCGCCAGGGCACGCGTGGCCGTTTGCCTCACCCGCGACGCGTGCCGCCGCCCGACTTGTGCTATGCGGTTGTGGTCAAGAAGCGTGAGAAAGGCCGCGTGGTGGAAGTCACGACTCGCATCGTCTACGGCAGCACCGAGCAAGTCGAGGCGGCGCTGCAGGCCTCGCCTGTGAGTCGGACCATTAACACCTATGGCGTTGAACGGAACCGCCTGCGGCGTGACCATCCGGCAGCACTCGCGCCGGATGGGGCGCAAGGTCAATGCCTTCTCCAAAGACCCAGACTATCTGGAGCAGCAGTTGACCCTTGCCTTTGCCTACTACCATTTCGTCGTCCCGCACCGCGGCCTCCGCCAGCGCCTGCCGCGTCCGTTGCCGACCAAAGGCCGCCACGGATCGTACAAGAAGTGGAAACCCGTAACGCCGGCTATGGCGGCGGGACTCACGGATCATGTCTGGACCATGGATGAACTGCTCAGCTTTCGTGTGCCGCCCAAGTCCCTATGGTAATCAGTCACCCCACGTTACAGGGACACTACCTGAAAAAGGAAGTTCGGGCACTAGCACCGCTCTTTGTCAGTAGTCGAGGTGATTCTGCCTGGCTGTTAGCGAGATAGTTTCCCGCTTCCCACTCGTTTTATCAAAAAATGCACTTGGCACTTGACTAAGAGCTATTCGTCGAATATCATGACTCAACTTGTACTGATGACCTGATATCATAATATAGCCATAATGGATAGAAATAGCATAGGCACCATTTCCCCTTATAGCATCAATCCGAATAGCCCCATCCCTCGTTACCACCAAATCAAGACGAATTTACGCCGTCTTTGGGAAGATGGGGTACTGAAGCCCGGTGAATTGCTGCCCAGCGAGAAGGAGCTGGCCGAGCTTTACGGCGTCAGCCGGTTAACTGTTCGGCAGGCGATCGGCGACCTTGCCGCCGAGGGTCTGCTGGAACCGAAACAAGGGGTGGGGACCTTTGTGGCGCAGCCCAAGCCCTTTCAGGTGCAGCTGTCGCGCATTGGCTACACCGCTCGCATGAAGCTAGCAGGCTTCGAGCCGAAAAGCCAGGTCGTTTCGGCCAGCGAGATAACTGCGTCTAAAGGCGTGGCTCAGCGGCTGTTGCTCAACGAAGGCGACGCAATCTCTGAGATTGTGCGCGTGCGCTTTTTGGGCGATGCGCCGGTCATGGTGGAAACTTCGCTCGTGCCTACCCACGTGGCCCCAGGGCTGATCAAGCGCGATCTGACGCAATCACTTTACGAAATCTTACAGGCCCACTATGGCGTGCGGGTCGCGCAAGGTGAGCAGTTCGTTGAACCGATTCTCTTGACCGACTACGATGCGGCTCTGCTGAAAATGCAACAGGGTAGTCTTGGGCTGATGGTCGATTCGCTGGCCTGGGACAAACAAGGCAAGCCCGTGGAGAAGTCTATGGGCATCTTGCGGGGGGATAAGACGCGCTACTACTTCCGCCTGCTGACGCAGCAGGAGTAGTCGCGCCTAGTCAGGACAGAGCTCGCATGGATGTCTTATGCCTCGGAACTCTGACTGTTGATATCTTTCTCAGAGTGGGCGGGTCCTTGTCGATGCCGGTGGGTGAGGTGGCCCTGCTAGAGGCGAGCGAGATGCACCCCGGTGGCACAGCCTGTAATACGGCCCTGAATTTCGCCAAGCTGGGACTTTCGGTGGGGGTGATAACGCACCTGGGTGACGATCCCGCCGGTGACTTGGTGCTCAATTATCTGGCCCGCGCAGGTGTCCAACTGCAAGGCGTCACGCGTACGCAGGCAGTCAATACCACTGCCACTTTCTATCTCACGGGGTCCAACGGTGTGTTGACCTACCTGTATTACCCCGGCACTAGTCAGGTTTTTAGTATGGAGGCGGTTGACCTGCAATTGGTAGTGAGCCCCAAGCACCTACATATCGGCGGCACCTTTTTGATGCCGGCGTTGGATGGTACGCCGACGGCCCAGATTCTTCAGATCGCACGGACCGCGGGCGTCAGAACCAGTCTGGACCCCACCCCCAACGTCACCGTCGGCAGTTTAGAGACCCTGGCGCCGTCGCTGCCGTATTTGGACTACTTCTTTCCGAATCTCAGCCAAGCGCAGGTGCTCTCCGGCCAGACTGACCCCGCGGCCGCCGCCGATTTCTTCCTAGAGCGAGGCGTTGGCGCCGTGAGCATCAAGCTGGATCGGCGGGGCAGCTACGTGACCGATGGCAAGCGCAGCTTCCACGTGCCTCCCTACCAGGTCGCGGAGGTCGAAACGACCGGAGCGGGGGATGCCTACGCAGCCGGCTTTATCACCGGGGTCTGCTCGGGGTGGGATCTGGAACAGGCGGCGGAGTTTGCCAATGCCGTCGGCGCGATGTGCGTGCGAGCGATTGGCGCCCAGGCGGGGGTGGGCAGCATCGCCGAAACACTCGCCTTTATGCGCGCCCAAGATCGCCTGGCGGAGCGCTGAGGGCTTCAACCAAGTAGGAGGCAGAGTGTGAATTTGTCGTTTGACGGCCAGGTGGCCGTGGTGACTGGGGCCGCCCATGGCATTGGCCTGGCGACAGCGAGCGCCTTTCTAGCGGCCGGCGCGCGGGTGGCGCTGCTCGACATTGACGCCGAGGGCCTCGACCAAGTAGGGCGGGAGAATCCCTTCACCCCAGGCCAGGCGCTGTCGATTGTGACCGATATTGGTGACGTAGTTTCTGTGCAACAGGCGATTGACCAAACCCTGGCGACTTTCGGCCGGATCGACATTCTCATCAACAATGCCGCGGTGGCCGTAGTGACTTATATGGAAGACACCACCATTGAGGTCTGGGACCAGGTGATCAACACCAACCTGCGCGGCACGTTTCTGATGTCGCGGGCCGCCATTCAACCCATGTTGCGGCAGGGTCGGGGCAACATCATTAATGTGGCCTCGGTCGACGGGCTCAAGGGGCGGGCGGGAGGCGCCGCCTATTGCGCCTCCAAGGCCGGCATCATCCGCTTCAGCGAGGCGTGCGCCGATGAGCTGGCGAAGCAAGGCCTGCGGGTGAATGTTATTTGCCCGGCTGGGGTCAATACCGACATGTGGCTCAAGACCCACCCCGAGGCCGACGCCGGCCGCGTTTTACAACCAGCCGATGTGGCCGAGGCAATTCTGTTTTTGGCCTCCGACCATTCACGCGCCCTGAATGGGGCAACGATAGAAATGTTGGGGCCCCGGCTGCAATGGGGCACCTACCTGTAGATCGCTTTGGTCTCAATCCGCTTTCATAATCCGTCACCTGTTACGCCTGGAGGTCCCAACGATGAACGCTCAGAACCCGAAGCGCTTTTCGCGCCGCGATTTTGTCAAGCTCTCTAGCTTGACCTTGGGGTCGGTGGCCTTTAGCCGACTGCTGGCCGCGTGTTCGCCCGCGCCGACGGCGACGCCCACCAGCGTGCCGGCTACCGTGGCGCCCACGGTGCCGGTGCTGCCGGTCGATGCGGTGGCCCCGTTGGCGGCGGGCGGGTTGCTGCCGGAGGCCGAGATTATCGTGGCCTACTATGAAGGCCCCGAAGCCGATCGGCACCTGACTTTTGCGCCCGGCTTTACGCCGTATAGCCAAGGCAAGGTGCAAGTGCAGGTTGAGACGCTGGCGCGCGAGACTCTGGATTCGAAATTCTCTACCGCGATGCAAGCGGGCGAATATATCTGGGATGCAGTGGCGACCTTCAATCTCAACCTCAAGCAAATCGCCGAGGCCGGCTGGATCGAACCGCTCAACCAGTTCATGGACGACCCTGAGCTGTTCAATGCCGCGCAATATGATCTGGAAGACTTCCCGGCGGTGCTGCGCGATATGATCAGCTACAACGGCCAGATCTACATGCTGCCCCAAGAAGGCACGGCCGCGATGTTCTTCTACCGTAAAGACCTATTCGAAAAATGGGGCATCGCCGATCCGCCAGCCGAAGGCTATTCCTGGAAAGCGTTGAGGGAAGTGGCGTTGCAGGTCAAGGAGAAGCTGGCGGCGGACGGCATGACGCAGACCTTCCCGCTGACCTTTGGCGGCAAGGTGCCGGCCAGCGCGTTGAATGGATTTCAAGCCTTGTGGAGCTTTGGCGTGGAGGTATTCGACGCCGACAATCGCCCGCACTTCAACGACCCCAAGGCCGTCGAGGCGCTCCAGTTCTTGGTTGACTTGATCTTTGTGGACGAGGTCGTGTCGCCGGGCATTGCCGGTTACGAGTTCATGGAAGTGCTGACGGCGGTGCAGGAAGAGAACGCGGTGATGGCGCTGCAATTCAACGCTGCTGCCTCTCTGTGGGGCGACATCGACGCGGCGCCCAAGGTGGCCGGGAAACTTGGCTTTGCCTCCTGGCCGTATGACGAGGCGATGGGCCCCAACCAGCCCCGGATCATCCCGGTGCTGAATTGCTTGGGCATCCCCACCTCGGCCAAGGACAAGCGGGCCGCTTTTGAATACATGACCTGGTTCACCTCTAAGGAACAGTCGCGCAATATGGTCATGCAGTTGGGCGGGAATATCCCGCGCACCTCGGTCTTGAACGACCCCGAGGTGTTGGCGAAGTACCCGGATTTTGCCACCCTGGTCCACGGGTACGAACTGTACCACGCCCTGCCGCAGCTCAATGAGACCCTGGCGATTATCTTCAGCATCGCAGGACCGCACCTGAATGCCATCTTTGCCGGCGAGACGCCCGTGGCCGAGGGGCTGGCGGCCATCGACCAGGAGATCATCACGCTGCTGACGGAAAACGGCGTTTTGTCCTAGGCCCTGGTGGACACGGTGTTCACTGAAGGTTTCTGCGAAGTAGGTTCGGATGTGCACGCCGAATCAGACGAGAGGTGTGGCCGACGATGGTGTTGCTAGCAAAAAAGCCCACGACCCGGACTGGCCAACTGGTCTCCGCCTATCGGCGCCTGTGGCGCGATGAACGGGTCGTGGGCTTAGTGTGCGTGGCGCCCGCCCTGGCACTGTTGTCGCTGATCTTGGTGTATCCGCTGGCTTACAGCCTGTACCAAAGCCTGCTGCGCAACAATCTAGTGGACCCGCCCACCCTGGTCGGGCTGCACAACTACGGATTGATTTTGCAAGATGGGCGGTTTTGGAACAGCCTGCGGGTCACGGCGATTTTCGCTTTCGTCACCTTCAGCCTGCAACTGCTGATTGGGTTTAGTTTAGCTTTACTGCTGCATGAAATCCACTGGGGCAAGGGCCTGTTTCGGACGTTAATCGTCATGCCCCTGATGCTGTCGCCGATCATCTTGGGCCTCAACTGGCGCATGATGCTGAACTACGACTTTGGCCTTATCAACTACCTCGTGGGGCTCGTAGGGATTGGCCCGGTCGGTTGGACCATCCGTGAGGCAACGTCCTTGCCGACCCTCATCGCCGTCGAAGTCTGGCACACGACCGGCTTCGTCATGCTCATCCTGTCCGCCGGTCTGGCGGCGATGCCGTCGGAGGTGTTGGAAGCGTCCATTGTGGATGGCGCCTCGCGCTGGCAGCGGCTGTTTCTGGTGATTATCCCCCTGCTCAAGCCGGTCATCTTGGTGGTCTGTCTGTTTCGCAGTTACGAACTGATTCGCTCGTTCGACAAAGTCTTGCTGCTCACACGCGGCGGACCGGGCATCGCCACCGAATCGCTGACCTATTACATCTATCAGCGGATGTTTCAAGGGCTAGAAATCGGCTACAGCTCAGCCCTGTCCTGGGTGATGTTCGCCATCAGCCTGGCGATCAGCTTCTGGTTAATGCGCTCGATGCGCTTGTATCAGGAGACCGATTAGTGGCCCAGGCGCTGCCGCCCCCGATGGCCCCGCTTAGCCGGCGTTCGTTCCCGCTGATACCCGTGGTGGCCTATGTGTTGTTGGCCCTGTGGAGTCTGGGCGCGGTGCTCCCTATTGCCTGGGTGTTTGCCTCGGCCTTCAAACCGGCTCGGGATGTCTTCGCGTTGCCGCCTAAGCTGATCTTTGAGCCAACCCTGGAAAACTTCCGCGATGTGTTGGGCCTGCCGGCGCCGGACGAGCAATTGGCGCCTCGCCCTAGTACCTTTCCGCGTAATCTCCTCAACAGCACGGTCGTGAGCCTGGGCACCTTGCTGGTGGCGCTGCCCATGGGCGCCCTGGCGGGCTATGGCCTGGCCCGGTTCAGAATCCCAGGCAAGCGCGTGATCCTCATGGGGATCATCGCCAGCATTCTGATTCCGCCTATCGTGCTGTTGGTGCCGATCTATACCATCTGGCGCCGGCTGGGATTGCTCGATACGCACGCCGGGTTGGTGCTGGCCTATACCACCTTTGCGCTGCCGTTCGTCATTTGGGTCATGCGCTCCTTCTTTCTTGAGATTCCGGTCGACCTGGAAGAGGCAGCTCTGGTCGATGGCTGCACCCGGGTCCGCGCGTTTTGGCAGATTGTCCTGCCGTTGGCCGCGCCCGGCCTGGCGACGGTGTCAGTGTTTCTGATCATCTTTACCTGGAATGAGTTCTTATTGGCCTCTATTTTGACCGGCCGCCAGGCCATGACGATCTCGCCCGCTATTCTGGGCTATGTCACCGACAAGGCCATCCTATGGGGCAAGCTCTACGCCGCCTCCAGCCTGGTGCTACTGCCAGTGATTGCGTTTACCTTGACGGCCCAACGCTATCTGGCGGCCGGGCTGACGGGCGGGGCGGTCAAGGGTTGAGCGTGGGGGTTGGCTGCGGTGTGAGGCGCCACTATGTCTGAGCTGGCAGAGACCATCAACGCCATATCGATCATCGATACACACGAGCACCTGCTCTCGGCAGAGCGCGCCCGACGCTCGCTACAGACCATTGATCAGGTGATCTTGTACACCTACCTGCTGCCCGACCTGTTGGCTGCCGGCATGCCGCTGTCGCTGTGGTCGGCGGCGGGCCAGGAGGCGGAGGCCGCTTGGCAGAACCTGCAAATCTACCTGCGGCGCATCAACAATACGGCCTACTTTCGCGCATTGACGCGGGCCTTAGCCGACCTGCACGGCATCCAACCGGACGAACTGCTCCACCTTGATCGGGCCACGCTCTCGGCCCGCCTGTGCGCGGCGGACGATGACAATTGGTATCCTCAGGTGCTCCAGCAGAAGGCCGGCATTCAATTGGCCCTACTGGATGTGGGCACCACGGAGATGGATCGCCGCTTGTTTCAACCGGTGGTGCGCCTCGATCACTTTCTGTATGGATTCAAACGGCGAGCGCTTAGTTGGCGCAAGCTGCCGCCGACTTTGCAGACATTTGGGGCGGTTGGGCTAGACGTGATCGAGGCGCAGTACCACGTCACCGTGCGGTCGTTTAGCGACTACCTGGACCTGCTCGACCGGGCCTTTACACAGGAAGTGGCCGCCGGGGCAGTTGCGATTAAGGTTGGTCTGGCCTACGACCGCAGCCTGCGCTTCGAGGCCGCGTCACGCCTGGAGGCGCAGTGCGTCTTCGAGCAGTTCGACGACGACGTGAGCGCTGCCGACGCACGCCGCTTTCAGGACTATATGATGCGGACCATTGTGCAGGGCGCGGCCCAGCACGGCTTGCCAGTTCAGATCCACACCGGCATGCAGGCCGGCTATTGGAGCGCGCTCGAGCACTCTAACCCCACGTTGCTCAACAATCTCTTTCTAGAGTTTCCAGAAACAACTTTTGACCTATTTCACGGCGGCTATCTCTATACCAGCGAGTTGGCGGTGCTGGGCAAGACCTACCCCAACGTCTATCTCAACGCCTGTTGGCTGCCACTGATTTCGCCTTCCGTGGCTAAGCGCTGCCTGCATGAGTGGATTGAAACCGTGCCCTGGACCAAACTCCTCTGGGGCGGGGATTGCCAGATCGTGGAGGAGACCTATGGGCACGCGCTGCTCCTGCGCCGGCTGCTGACCGAAGTGCTGGAGGAAAAGGTGGTGGCTGGCTACTTCGGGATAGCGGAGGCCACCGCTGTGGCTAGCGGTTTGCTACGGGACAACGCCTTGCGTTTGTATCGCTGGCCGGGTGATCTGACGGCCGCTGGGACGGAGAACGCCACTGCCCAGCCCACAATCGCGCTATCTGGGCCGGCCTGAGGTCAACGTGGCACAAGCGCTGGTCAGGACCGTGCTGGGCGATGTTCCGGCCGACCAAATCGGCCGGACGCAGATGCATGAGCATCTGCTGTTAGACATTTATCCGAGCCGGTGGAGCTACGCCCACATCCTCGATGACCTAGAAACGGCTGTGGACGAGATGCAGGGTTATAGGGCGGCCGGTGGGGGAACCCTGGTGGAGGTGACTGTGCGAGGGGCCGGGCGCAATCCCGCTGGGCTGCGCGAGATCAGCCAACGGACGGGCGTCCACATTGTAATGGGCACGGGCTTTCTGTGGGGCTCCGCCGCACCAGGAGAGGCGGGCTGGGTGCGCAGCAAGATGATTGACGAGCTGGCGCAGGCGATGGTGGCCGACCTGACCGAGGGCGACTCAGCTAGCGGGGTCAAGGCCGGACTGATCGGTGAGATTGGCAGCGGCTCGGCGCGCAGCTCTGGCGGGCACAACCACTTAACCGCCGAGGAAGAGCGCCTGCTGCGGGCGGCGGCGCGGGCTCAGCGCGCCACCGGGGCCTTGATCTACACCGATACCTTTCACGGCGAGCTGGCGCTGAGCCAACTGGCCATCCTGAGTGCTGAGGGCGTGCGGCCGGAGCGCGTGGTGATCGGCCACCTGGGCGACCGCCGCCACTTGGACTATTACGTACAGATTGCCGACAGTGGGGCCGGCCTGGGCTTTGACCATGCCGGGATGCTGGACTACGCCCCCGATGCCTGGCGAGTCGAGACGCTGCGGGCGCTGGTGGAGCGGGGCTATGGCGCGCAGATTGTGCTCTCGATGGACGTGCATCGCAAGACTTATTGGCATTGCCTGGGCGGGCTGGGCTATGACTATCTGCTGACCCGGTTTGTGCCGATGTTGAAGGCAGCGGGCCTCTCTGAAAACGTGGTGGAAATGCTTTTGGCCGGCAACCCACAACGGCTGCTGCCCTTTCAGGGGTGATGCGCAGTGGTGATTGACGTCAGCAGCGATAACGTGACCCAGCCGACCGAGGCGATGCGCGAGGCAATGGGCAGCGGCCAGGTCGCGGGCTATGGCGTGCAGGGTGACCCGCTGGTGCAGCGGCTAGAGGCCACCGCGGCGCAACTGCTTGGCAAAGAGGCGGCCTTACTTTTTCCCACCGGCACGCAGGCCAATCTGGCGGCGATTCTCTGCCAGGCGCAGCGCACCCAGGAAGTCATTCTCGGCGGCGACTCACATATCTATGAACAGGAGTTAGGCGGCGCGGGCGCGGTGGCGGGTGTCATGGTGAAAACTTGGCTGGGTGAGGCATTCCCGTCGCCAGCGGCGCTCCAAGCCATCATCGCCCCGGAGTATCGCTTTGCGACCATGGCGACGCCCAAGCCGGCGCTGGTGTGTTTTGAAAATTCCCACAATGCCTCGGGCAGCCACGTGTTAGCCGCCGCGCCGATGCTGGCCCTTTGCGCAGTAGCGCGCGCTGCTGGAATGCGTGTGCACCTGGACGGCGCCCGCATTTTCAATGCGGCGGCGGCTCTGAATTGTCGGGCAGCGGATCTGGCGGCGGGGGTTGATACGGTCATGTTTTCGCTCGACAAGGGCTTGAGCGCCCCGTATGGCGCGGTGCTGTGTGGTCCGGCCGAGACGATCGCTGAAGCGCGCCGCTGGCGGAGGTTGCTGGGCGGGCAGGCGCGCCAGGCCGGCTTGATGGCCGCCGCCGGCTTGGTGGCACTGGAGACGATGCGCCCCCACTTGGCGGAAGACAACGCCTGCGCCCAAGCGATTGCGGCGCGTTTGCACGCGGTGGATGGCCTAAGCGTGCAGCCCTTCCCGGCGCCCTCGAATTTGGTCATGCTCGATCTGCGCCCGCTTGGGGTGTCGCCGCAGGTATTTGTCGAGCAGTTGGAGGCCCAAGCGGGTGTGCGAGCCCATGTCTACGGGCAGCACCACGTCCGCTTGGCAATTCATAGACACATTGGCCCGCTGGAGGCCGAGACCATCGTCACGTCCATCGCCGGGCTAGTAGGGCAGTTCCAATCCACCCTTCCCAACCGAACTGCGCTTGTGTAATCCCTGGAGGTTTAGATGGCAGAGATCATGACGGTCCGCGGCCCAATCGCCCCAGAGGCGTTGGGCAGCACGCAGATGCACGAGCACATCATCATGGACGTGTACCCATCGCGCTGGGGCTACAGTTCGGTGCTCGATGATATTGAGGTCAGCATCGAAGAAATCCGCCAGTATAAGCAGGCCGGCGGCGGGGCGTTGGTTGATCCCACCATGCGCGGGGCGGGGCGCGATCCTAAGGGTCTCAAGCGCATTTCGGAAGAGACTGATGTCCACATCATCATGTCCACGGCGTTTGCCTGGGCCCAGTTTCACACGCCGGTGACCGGCTTGGTGAACAGTTCGTCGACCAACACCCTGGCCGATATGATGATCAAAGACATTGTTGAAGGCGTAGACGGCACCGGCATTCGGGCCGGGTCGATTGGTGAAGTGGGAACGGGCGGCAACCGGATATCGGATGGCATTAATTACATCTCCCCGCTAGAGGAGCGGTTGTTCCGCGCTGCAGCCCGCGCCCAGAAGGCAACAGGCTTGCCGTTCTATACCCACACCTACCAGGGCATGTTGGCAATGGAGCAGATCGACCTGCTGGAGGAAGAAGGTGTCAGCCTAGACCGGGTGGTCATCGGTCACCTAGGCGACCGGAACCTGATTGACTTCTATGAGGCGGTTGCCAAGCGCGGCGTGTGCTTGGGGATCGATCATATCGGCCAATCGCGCGGGATGCAGGTCTATGCCCCTGACTCGCGCCGGGCCGACAATATCATCCAGCTCATCCAACGCGGCTTCTTGGATCGGCTGGTGCTGTCGGAGGACCTTTTTCTGAAGGAAATGTGGCATTATAACGATGGCATCGGCTACGACCATGTGCTGAACTCATTTGTGCCGATGCTGAAAGATAGGGGCGTGACAGAGGCCCAGATTCACACCATGATGGTGGAAAATCCGACACGGCTGTTATCGGTCGGATAGTACTCCGCATAGCAGGGATGATGATGGCCAACGATGCGCCCCGGCAGGCCGTCGCCGACCAGGCCGCTGCTGACGCGCTTTTTGGCCATCTGTGTGACTATGTGCAGGACAGCATGGCCCAGGCACACGTGCCCGGCGTGGCTCTGGGCGTGCACTACAACGGAACGACTCGTACAGCCGGGTTAGGTGTTACCAACCTGGACCATCCACTGGCCGTTGACGCGGATACGCTGTTCCAGATCGGCTCGATCACCAAAACGTTCACCAGCACGGCCTGCCTGCGACTGGTAGCTCAGGGTCGCATGGCGCTGGACGTGCCGCTGCGCCGCTATCTGCCGGGGCTCAGGCTGGCCGACGAGGCCGTGGCGGCGCAGGTGACCTTGCGGCACCTGCTAACTCACACGGGCGGCTGGGCCGGCGACTACTTTGACGACTGCGGCCCTGGCGACGAGGCGCTGGCACGGATCGTCGACCGCTTGGCGCAGCTTCCGCAACTCACCCCCTTGGGCTCGTTGTGGGCCTATAACAACGCAGGTTTTTACCTGGCCGGGCGTCTCATCGAAGTTGCGCGTGGCCAAACATATGAAGCGGCCATGCACGCGTTGGTGCTGGAACCGATGGGCCTGCGGCGCTCGACCTACTTCGCGGCCGAAGCTATTACCCAGCGAGTGGCGGCCGGCCATGCCGCCATCGCCAGGGGAAGCCCCGATCTGCACGTGGCGCGGCCCTGGGCTCTGCCCCGCGCCGCGCACCCCATCTGCGGCCTCGTCGCCAGCATCAATGACTTACTCCGCTATGCGCGCTACCACTTGGGTCATCGTGCGTCTGGATCGCCTGCCATTAAGGATGTAGACCCTACCGGGCGCTTGTCGCCCGCCTGGGACGCGTTGCTGACACAGATGCATAGCCCGCAGGCGCCGGCTGCCGATGGCGAACTGATGGGGCTGGGTTGGTTTATTCGAGAGATAGCCGGGGTGAGGCTGTTGCGCCACAGTGGCGCGACCAATGGTCAGGCGGCCGCGCTGTGGCTGTCTCCGGCCCACGCCTTTGCGCTGGTCGTGCTGACCAACGCGGCGCACGGCGGCCAGCTCCATCAGCAGGCCGCCGTCTGGGCGCTGGAACACTTTTTGGGCTTGCGCCAACCACCCTCAGTAATGCTGCCGAAGGTGGCTTCACAACCAGCAGGCTACACAGGGCGTTACAGCGCCCAGGCCGCCGATCGAGTTGTCTCGATTGAAGCCGGCTCGCTGACTCTGCAAGTGTTTCCAAAGGGGTGGTTTCCGACGCCCAACGCCCCGGCCGATGAGCCGCTGCCGCCGGTTCGATTGGCCTTCATCGGTCACGATCAAGTCATCGCGCTGGATGGGCCGCTGCCCGGGGCGCGCGCCACGTTCTTGCGCGACTCGGCCGGCGAGATCGTTTGGTTGCGCATGAACGGCCGCCTGCACCGCCGGGAAACTGAGTAGCGCGTTGGCGAACATTAGGCAGCTTAACCTCTGAATGTCGTGGTGAATGAGTCAAGTTTCATGTCGCCAGCGTGGCCTGGGCAATCCAGTCATCCATGGCCACTTCCAGTTGGTCGAAACGGCGGCGGAGTGCGCTGTCCACCGGCGGCGCGTTCGGGACAATCTGCGCCAGGCCGGGGCGGATGACGCGCGCATAGGTGCGGGTGAAGAACAGTGCCACCCGCCAGCCCATGTCGGTCACCTGGTATCGATGGGTGTGGGGTAGGCGTTCAATCAGGCCATGCAGTCGCAACCGGCGCAAGTGGTAGCTCACACGCACCTGACGGTGGTGCAGGTGTCTGCCTAGTGGTTTGGAGCCTAAGTTCGGCAACGAATTAGGCCGGGCGTGTTTTCGAGCCAATTTTTGAAAGCCCGGCAGGACCATTTCCAGGCGAATGGGTGCGCGAATTTCTGGTTGTACTCGGTGGTGCTGGTAACAATATGATTGCTCATCTGGGTCCGACTGCACCAACTGCCCCGCAGCAGGTAGCGTTCGCTGAAGGCCTCCAGCAAGGCTTCGGCCTGGTTAAGCCAGGAGGCGTCTGGCGGCGTGAACAACACTTGCACGCGAGGCGCTCGCGCAGCCAGGAACTCGGTCGTGTCATCGCTGGTGTGGCTCGACCCGTTATCCACACCTGCACCACCGTCAGGTGCGTGTCACGAGATGAATACGCTTGGCCCAGGCATAGGGATGCAGCAAGCGGCACAGGGCCGGCCGGAAATGCTCGCCGTCATTTTTGTCCAAGCATTCTGCTCCCATACGCCCGTTGTACAGGGTCAGTGATGTCAGCAAATTGAGCGTGCCGTGACGATGGTACTCGAACTCTTGACGTTCAATTTGGCCGGGCCGCACCCGTTGGATGGGAGTCGCCCGCTCCAATACTTGCAGATTAGGCTTTTCGTCAATCGCGACGACCACTTCACCCCGCCGCCACAGACTCGCGATCCGCTCGTAATACCAGAGAATTCGGAGCGTGCGCGCGACGGCTTCCTCATCCCAGATGGTTGTCTTCCAAGTGCGCGAGCGATGGGGCTGAATATCGGCCGCGCGCAAGAAATCGCCGATGGTGGTGTGATGAATGCTTTCAACAACCTCCTGCTCCACCGCCGCCTGGGCCAGACTGCGCAGCGACCAATGCGTGACCGACCAGCCCACCGAAGCCGGCGCACCCCGGGCCAAGCGTTCAATCGACCGGCGCTTCCTTTTGGAAAAAAACACGCG
>JBBRZY010000018.1:0-16721 GCA_038252885.1 Anaerolineales bacterium
AGGGCAATTGCATCTAATTTGCGCGCGTTGACCGACCAACCCCTTTTACCTGTCATTTCGAACCCGGCCTCAGGTCGGTGGCCCTCACGCTCCCCATTGGCCGGTGAGAAATCCCACCCAATGCTAACGAGCGCCGTGTTTCTGGGTAATTTCGGTTCCTTCGAATTTACCGGAATTAAGATGCGATTGCCCTGAGTTTCTTCCCCGCTTCACCGCGATGCCGATATAATCAACCGACGAGTCGATTACCAACACCATGCCCCCTTCTTTTAATGCCATCCAGCGCTACGTGCGGCAGCTCCTGCTGGTCGGGGGGCTCATGGCCCTCACCACCGCCCTGCTGCTGCTCGGGCCGGGCCAGCGCAACACCCCCATCGTCGCCCTGCTCTACCTCGTGCCCGTCGGCCTCGTCACCAGCCTGGGCAGCCTCAGCCTCGGCATCCTGGCCTCGCTGCTGGCCTTCCTGACCTTCAACTACTTCTTCATCGCCCCCTACTACACCCTGGCCGTCCACCAGACCGAAGACCTGTTGGTGCTGGGCGTCTTCCTGGGCGTGGCTGTTGTCGTCAGCCAACTGCTCGGGCGGGCGCGGGCCAGCGTGGCCGCCGCCGAAGCCCGCGAGCGCGACACCACCGCCCTGTATGAGCTCAGCACCGCCCTGACCGGCCTGCGCAGCGAGCACGCCATCGCCCAGGCCCTGGCCGAGCGCCTGCGCGAGATCAGCGGCGCAGCGCTGGTACAGCTCACCTTTCGCGCGCGGCCCGATGTTCCGGCCGGCACCCTGCGGCTGCCGGCCGACGCGCCCACCCCCGCCTCCCCGCCCCTGGTCACCCTGCCGCTTATGACCGCGCGCGGCCCGTTTGGCGAAATTCGACTCTGGCGCGCGGCCCCCCAACCCGACCAGCCGGCCGCGCCCCTCACCCCGGCCGAGGCCCGGCTGCTGGCCACCTTCGCCGGCCAGGGCGCGCTGGCGCTGGAGCACGCCCTGCTGTCGCAAGCCGAGACCCAGGCCAAAATCCTGAGCGAGAGCGACCGGCTCAAGTCGGCCTTGCTCTCGTCGGTCTCGCACGAACTGCGCACGCCGCTGGCCTCCATGAAGGCCGCCGTCAGCAGCCTGCACAGCGGCGCCGTCGCGTGGACTGCCCCCGCCCGCGCCGACCTGTTGGCCATGGTCGAAGAAGAGCTCGATCACCTCAATCGCCTGGTCGGCAACCTGCTCGATATGTCGCGCATCGAGGCCGGCGCGCTCAAGCCCGACCGCCAGTGGCTGAGCCTGGCCGAGGTGGTCGGCACTATCCTCCAGCGCCTGCGCCTGGCCACCGCCCAGCACCGGCTGTCTGTGGAGGTCTCCGACGACCTGCCGCCCGTGCCGGCCGACTACGGCCAACTCGATCAGGTGCTCACCAACCTGCTCAACAACTCGCTCAAGTATGCGCCCGCCGGCACCACCATCAGCCTGCGCGCCGCCCTCGTCGCGCCCGACGCCTTGCAGGTCACCGTGCAGAACGACGGCCCGCCCATCCCGCCCGAGCACCTGGACCACATCTTCGACACGTTCTACCGCGTCACCGCCGCCGACCGCGTCACCGGCACCGGGCTGGGCCTCTCCATCTGCAAGGGCATCGTCGAGGCCCACGGCGGCCGCCTATGGGCCGAGAACCTGCCGCGCGGCCTGGCCTTTAATTTCACCCTGCCGCTGCACTGGGAAGGCGTTCCCCCGCAGCGCCCCCTGCCCGAGAGTGAGGCCTAACCCGTGAACACCCCCGGCCCGCACATCCTGGTCATAGACGACGAGCCGCAAATCTTGCGCGCCTTGCGCACGATCTTGCTGGAGAAAAAGTTTCGCGTCACCACCGCCAGCCGGGGCGAAGAGGGCCTGACCCTGGCCGCCGCCAACCCACCCGACCTGATCGTGCTCGACCTGGGCCTGCCCGACATGAGCGGCCTGGAGGTCTGCAGCCGGCTGCGCGCCTGGACCCAGGTGCCCATCATCGTGCTCTCAGTGCGCGACACCGAGCACGACAAAGTGGCGGCCCTCGACCAGGGCGCCGACGACTATCTGACCAAGCCCTTCGGCATCGAAGAGCTGCTGGCGCGTGTGCGCGTGGCGCTGCGGCACGGCGCCCAGGCCCACGGCAGCAAGGTCAGCGTGGTCAAGGCCGGCCCGCTGCTGGTCGACCTGGCCGGCCACCGCGTCGAGCGCAACGGCGCGGAGGTCAAACTGACCGCCACCGAGTTCAACTTGTTGGCCTACCTGGCGGCCAACGCCGGGCGCGTGCTCACGCATCAATCCATCCTGGGCCACGTCTGGGGCGAGGCCGAGATTGATCAGGTGGAGTACCTGCGCGTCTACATGCGCCAGCTTCGCAAGAAGCTCGAAGAAGACCCGGCCCAACCCATCTACCTGCTCACCGAGCCGGGCGTCGGCTACCGCTTCATGGGCGAGCCCTGACCCCCCGCCCCACCGCCCGCCAATCCGGGCCTGCAAAAACGCCCTAAATTCGCCCCCGCCGCCCCGCCTTTATTTGTCCTTAATGGGGTTCGTGGCAGTCTTTACTCCCGCTTTATTCCGGCCGCTTACGATAGAACCGTACCGTGGGCGATTCGCGCCCGCTGGGGTTGTCGGCTGGCGACGGGCGTCTCTCGGCCGACCTGAAAGTAAGCACCAATCATGGCCATTGTTACCGAACCGCATCTCGAGCAAAGCCCCACCGGGGTGCAGCACCGCACCACCGACTACCAGCCGCGCCGGTCGCTGCACACCTGGCTCATTGGCCGGCCGCTGGCGACCGCCGACGCCGGCCACCAAACCATCGGCAAGGCCGTTGGGTTGGCCGTCTTCGCGTCAGACGCGCTCTCGTCCACGGCTTATGCCACGCAAGAAATCCTGGCTATCCTGGCCGTCGGCGGCGTGCTGGCCTTTCGCTTTGCCTTCCCCATCGCCATCGCCATCGTCGTGCTGCTGGCGGTCGTCACGCTCTCCTATCAGCAAACCATCCACGCCTACCCGGGCGGCGGCGGCGCCTACATCGTGTCGCGCGACAACCTGGGCGAGCTGCCGGCGCAGATGGCCGGCGCGGCCCTGCTGACCGACTACATCCTCACCGTCTCGGTGTCGATCTCGTCCGGCGTGGCCCAACTCACCTCGGCCTTTCCGGGGCTCGACGCCTGGCGCGTGGCCATTGCCGTCAGCCTGGTCGGCTTCATCATGCTGGTCAACCTGCGCGGCGTGAAGGAGAGCGGGCTGACCTTCGCCGTGCCGACCTACCTGTTCCTGGTCATGATGTTCCTGACCGTGGGCGCGGGCTTCTTCCGCCTGCTGACCGGGCAGTTGGGCACGGTGGTCAACCCGCCCTCGATGCAGCAGTTGGGCGAGGTCTCGGCCGTCAGCCTGTTCCTGATCCTGCATGCCTTCTCCAGCGGCACCACCGCCCTGACCGGCGTGGAGGCGATCTCGAATGGCATCACCGCCTTCAACAAGCCGGCCAGCAAGAACGCCGGCGTCACCCTGATCTGGATGTCGCTGATCTTGGGGACGCTGTTCCTGGGCATCACCTTCCTGGCCGGCCACATCGGCGCGGTGCCGTCGGAAGATGAGACGGTCATCTCGCAGCTCGTGCGCACGGCGCTGGGCGGGCGCAACGTCTTCTACCTGGTGACCTTGGGCGCGACCACGCTCATCCTGGTCATGGCGGCCAACACCGCCTTTGCCGACTTCCCGCGCCTGGGGGCCTTGCAGGCGGGCGACGGCTATCTGCCGCGGCAACTCACCTATCGCGGCAGCCGGCTGGTGTTCTCGCGCGGCATCGTGGTGCTGGCCGTCATCGCCTCGCTGCTCATCATCGCCTTCCGCGCCAGCGTCACGGCGCTCATCCCGCTCTACGCCATTGGGGTGTTCCTGTCGTTCACGCTCTCGCAGGGCGGCATGGCCCGCCGCTGGTGGAAGATCGGCCACCTGCTGCCCGGCCAAGAAGTGAAAGAAGCCGGCTCGGTGCTCTCGGCCGACGCGGGCTGGAAGTGGAAGATGGTGCTGAACGGCTTCGGAGCCGTCTGCACCCTGGTGGTGATGTTCATCTTCGCCATCACCAAGTTCCGCGACGGCGCCTGGATCATCCTGGTAATCGTGCCGACTCTGGTGTTCATCTTCTTCCGCATCCATCAGCACTATAAGGAACTGGCCCGCAGCCTGTCGCTCGACCACTACGGCGCGCCGCCGGCCATCCGCCGCCACCGCGTGATCGTGCCGATCTCGGGGGTGCACCGCGGCACGCTGGCGGCGCTGGACTATGCGCGCTCGCTGTCGGCCGATGTGACCGCCATCCACATCTCGATTGATGAGGTGGAGAGTGAGCGGGTGCGCGCCAAGTGGGAGCGTTGGGGCGACGGCGTGCGGCTGGTAATTTTAGACTCGCCCTACCGCATGTTGCTGGAGCCGCTGCTCGAGTATGTGGAGCACATCGCCGCCGTGCGCCAACCCAACGAGATCATCACGCTGGTGGTGCCGCAGTTCGTGCCTAAGCACGCCTGGACCAATATCCTGCACACGCAGACGGCCGTGCTGCTGCGCCTCGCGCTGCTCTTCCGGCGCGGCATTGTCGTGACCGACGTGCCGTATCAGATGGAGTAAAGGGCGGAAGGCAGAGGGACTCGGGGGACTCAGTCGCCAGTAGGTCGGAGGGGCGTGGGGGAATGGGGACTCAGGGGACTCGGGGGATGCTACGCGAGGGGCGATAGGCAGTCAGTCGAGAACAATAAAGCCGCCCGTCAGCAAGATGCTGGCGGGCGGCTGTCTTTAAGGATGCTGGGCCGGGCGTGCGTCTTACGGCAAGAAGTGCTTGAGGTAGAAGCTGAGGTAGTGCAGCGGCTCGGCGGCGGCGGTAAGGGTGACGGCCGGCGCGTCGGGGCGGGCCAGGAGCACGTCGTATTGGCCCAGCGGCGTGGGCGCGTCCGACAGCGCGACCTGGCCGCTACCGTCGGTAATGTAGAGGAACAGGTCTTCGCCCGGCGCGGGCGCTTCGAGCGTGGTCGCGCCGCCGGCCGGGAGGGTGGTGGCCGTCAGCCGGCCTTGCATGTGCTGGTCCATCGGTGAGCCGCCGCCGATGAGATTGTAGACCGTGGCGTCGCCCACGCGGCGGCTGGGGAGCTGCGCCTGGCTCACCTGCTGATAGTGCGGCGCGAGGCCATTATGCACAAAGTCGGCCACGTACCAGATTTGGATCACGCGCACGGGCGTGTCGTGGGGGTTCAACTCTTGGTGCTCGATCCACTGGCCGGAGAACATGCGCTGCAGCTCGCCGGGGCCGATGTCGCCCTCGCCGCCGGTGCTGTCCTCGTGGTGCAGTGTGCCTTCGAGCACCCAGGTGTAAATCTCCAGCCCGCGGTGCGGGTGCCAGGTGAAGCCGCTGTGTGGGGCGATGCGCGTCATGTGCGCGGTCAGCATCCCGCTCAGGCGCTGCAACGGGCTCCAGCCGCCGACGGCAAAGTGACTGTTGAGCCAATCCACCGGGTGCAGGGTGGGGAAGCTATCGGCCGGGTAGTGCTGCACCGGCTGCGCCTCGACGAACTCGGGCGCGATCACAGAGTCATACATGGTTGGCATTGGTTTCTACCTCGTCTACCGCTTATACACTCGCGGCCGAAAAGAACTCACGCAAAAAGCTGCTGGGCCGCGTGCCTAACAAACGGGTCTGCGCGAAGCCGGCGCGGGCGGCCAGGGTTTGCCACGTCGCAAAGGTCAGCGGGTGCGGCACCCACAGGTTACCTTTGTCCACGTTGTATTCCACCAGCACGAACGCGCCGCCGGGCTTGAGATAGCCCTTGAGCAGCCGCACTACGGCTTCTTTGTGGCGGTCGGCCACAAAGTGCAAGGCGTTGGCCATCACCAGGCCATCGAGCGGCGGCAGTGGCTGAGGCAGCGCTTTGGTGAAGTCGGCCGTCACCGGCGTAAGCTTCAGGCCGGGGGTCTGCGCCGCCACTTGGCGCGCGCCTTCGCGCAGGGCGGCGGTTTCACGGTCCACGGTATAGAGCGTGCCGGTGGGGCCGACAAGCTCGGCCAGGGCCAGGGTAAACGCGCCCGTGCCGGCGCCAAACTCGGCCCAAACGCCGCCAGAATGGGCGATGCCCGGCCGCAAGAGCGCCACATGATCTGCGTGCTGCATTTGGCCGCATTATAACGCCGGCGGCGTCAGCGCCGCGTAAACGGCGGCGACCAAATGGGCCTGACCATCACCGTCGCGGCGGGTTCTCGCCGCAGGGTGGGATCGTGAGAGCGGCTATCTGACCGATACCAATTTTTCACACCGGGAGGGGCGGGGCAAGCCCGCCCCTCCGGTGTGAAAAATTGGCGGTTGGCCCAAAACGGCCATGGCTGGTCGCACCGCCCACAAAACACGCCGCCCCGCCGAACGTTCTCGGCCAGGGCGGCGGTGGGGAGGAAACGCCGGCTCGCGGGCCGGCAACAACAATGGAGGCAGTTACGCCGCGACGGGCACGGCGACCGGCTCGGCAGCGGCCGGCACGGCCTCAGGCTGCTTGACGATCTCGACGTCGATCTCGATGTTGACGGTTTCGCCGACCAGCACGCCGCCGGTCTCGAGCGCCACGTTCCAGTTCAGGTTCCAGTCCTTGCGGTTGATCTTGGTACGGGCGCTGAAGCCGGCATTGGTGGTGCCCCAGGGCGTCTTCTGCTGGCCGTTGTACTCCACCGCCAGGGTGACGGGGCGCGTGATGCCGCGGATGGTCAGGTCGCCGGTCAGGCGGCCGTGGGTCTCATCCAGCTTCTCGGCCTGGGTGCCCTTGAAGGTCAGGAACGGGTAGTTGTCCACATCCAGAAAGTCGCCGGAGCGCAGGTGGGCATCGCGCTTGTCGTCGTGCGTGGTGAAGCTGGCGGTGTCAATCTGCACGTCCACGCTGGAGCGGGCCGGGTCGGTCTCGTTGAAGTCGACCGTGCCGGTCACCTTGTCGAACTGCCCGTGCACATTGGCGATCATCATGTGGCGGACCGAGAATACGGCGCGGGTGTGGGAAGGATCGATTTGCCAAGCCATTGTAGTTTCTCTCCTGGGGTGGTGGCCCCGATAACGTTACCGTCTGTCTATGGCAACAGAATAAGGGGAGGCCGTAACGGGGGCGTGAACGGGGGCGTAAACAAGAGCGTAAACAAAGGAAAGAAAAAGAAGTAGAAAGAGAGAAGGGGAGGGCGAGGTGATGGCAATGGGCGAGGTGTCTACAATCGGGCAGGCGGGGGACAGGTTAGGAGAATTAACGGCAAGGGGCGAGCGCTTGGCTTGCCCGAACTGCGGCGCGCCACAGGCTTAGGCCGGGAGGGTTTGTTCCAGCGCGGAGGCTTCGGCCAGCAGGCGGGCGCGGCCTCCACCGGCGGCAAAAGCGCGCACCTCGGCTAACCGCGCGCGGGCCTCGGCCGGCGGCAGCAGCGGCACGAGCCACAGCCGAATTTGCGCGGCCAGGTGGTGGGTGCCCAGCGCGTCGGCCTGGGCCATGGCGGCCGAGAGCCGGAAGAGCGCCACGCTGGTTTGGCCGCGCGCCCGCGCCACCAGCCCCAGGTTGGCCGTCAGCCCGGCGATGCGCTCGGGCATGGGCAGGCGCTCGGCCTCGCGCAGCCCGAGGTTGAAGTAGCGCTCGGCCTCGTCCAGGTCGCCCTGCCCGAGTCGAATTTCGCCCAAGGTTGAATACAAATAGGGCGTGAAGGTCAGCAGGCCCAGCCCCTGCGCCAGGGCCAGCCCGGCCTCGGCCAGCGCCCCGGCTTCGGGGTCATGGGGGTCGAGCAGGTGCAGGTGGTAGGCCAGGTTGTTGTGCGCCAGCACGCGGTGGGCGCGGGCCACCTCGTCGTCGGAGGCGTCGGCCAGGGCCAGGGCCGCGCGGTAGAAGGCCACGACCGCCGGCAGGTCGCCGCGCTGGGCGGCCACGCTGCCCATCTCGAACCGCACCTGCGCCAGCCGGCCGGGGCCTACCAACCCCTGCGCGATGGCGGCGGTCAGGGCGCGCTCGGCGGCCTGCAAGTGGGCGGTGGCGCTGTCGAGATCGGCCCCCTCAATCGAGTAGGCGGTTGACAGTAAAAACTCGGCCGTGGCGGTGACGAGGGCAGAGGTGGCAGTGGGCAGCACGCGCGTGGCGCGACGGATGACCTCGGCCCAGCGGCCTTGCGATAGCTCGACTTGGGCCACGAACAACTCGGCCGCTTCGATGCGCTCGGCGTCGCCCAGGTCGCGCGCGAGATTGAGCGCCAGGAACATGGCCTCGGCGGCCGGGTCGACGTGGCCGGCGGCGAAGTGGGCCTCGGCCAGGCGGGCGGCGATGGTCTGGCGCTGGCGCGGGTCGCTCTCCACCGCCAGGGCCTGCTCAAAGAAGGCGGCGGCCTCGGGCCAGGCGGCCAGGCGGGCGGCCTGCTCGCCGGCGCGGAAGGCATAGGGCGCGGCGCGCTCGGGCTGGTGGCCCTCGGCGAAGTGAAAGGCCAGCACGCCCGCCACCGCGTCTAGCCGCTGGCGGCCATACACCTGCTCCAGGGCCTCGGCCACGCGGCGGTGCATCCGGCGGTGGCGCGGCTCGCCAGTTTCGCGGTAGGCTACCTCCATGGTCAGGCTGTGGTCGAAGGCGTAATAGGTGAGCGGCGTTTGGCCCGGCAGCGGCGGCGGCCCGGCCTCCAGATTGGTGGGCGCGGGCAGCGGATGGATCATCGCGGTGGCGCGCAGCTCGTCCAGCGCGTCGAGCCCGACGGCTTCGGTCAGGCCGGCGGCGCGATAGACCACCTCGAACTCAAACTCGCGCCCGGCGGCGACGGCGGCATCCACCAGGCGGCGGGCCGGCTCCGACAGGCGCGCCAGCCGTGAGGCGATCAGGCTGTAGACGCTCTGCGGCACGACCGGCGCGGCTTGCAGCGCCTCTAACGCCAGGCGGCCGCCAGTGCGCACCAGCCCTTGATCGCAGGCATAGCGCAATAGCTCGACCAGCACATACGGGTTGCCCTCCGAGGCGGTCACCAGCCAGGCGGCCAGCGCCTCGGTCGGGGCCGGCTCGGGCGGCGGGGCGTCGGCGGCGGCGCGGCCGGCGACCCACTGCTCGGCCAGGCGCGTGACGGCGGCGGTGTCGAGCCGGTGGAGGCCCAAACGCAGCAGGCGCTCCTCGCGCCCCAGGCTTTGGGTCAGGCTCGCCAGCGGCGTGCCGCGCACCACGGGCCGGGCCGTCAGCAGGTAGAGCGCGGGGGTGCCGTCGGTGCGGGCGCGGCGGTGCAGGTAGTTGATCAGCGCCAGGGTAGAGGCGTCGGCCCAGTGGGCATCGTCGATAAAGACGGTCAACGCGTGCTGGCGAGCGACGGCGGCCAGGAACTGATGCACGCCCTCCCACAGGCGCGGCTCGTCGGGCGCGCCGCTGACAGCGATCGGGCCGGACTGCAACTCGGGCAGCAGGCGGGCCACCTCGGCCAGCCAGACCGGGGCCAGTTGGGTTTGGAGCGCAGCTTGCAGGGCGGGCCAGGCCGGGTGGGCCAGCAGCCGGCGCAGCGCCTCGATCAGCGGCTGGTAGGGCAGGCTCTGCTCAAGCTCGTGCGCGCCGGCCGCCAGCGCCAGCGTGCCGGAGGCCTGCAAGAACTCGTCGGCCAGGCGGGTCTTGCCGATGTCAGGCTCGCCCTCCAGCAGCGCCAGTGGGCGGGCGGTGGGCGGCAGGATCAACAGGGCGTTAAGTTGAGCCAACTCGGCTTCGCGGCCGGCGAAGGGCAGCGCCACCGGCTCGGCCGCCACCGGCTCGGCCGCTGGTGCTGGCGCGGGCCCAGCGGTGGCCGGCGCGCGGGGCGTGAGGGCCTGGCCGCTGGGGGTGGTGGGCAGTGTGTCGGCCAGCAGGGCGTCGTACAGCGCGCGGGTTTCGAGCATGGGCAGCACGCCCAGCTCGTCATCGAGCAATTGGCGCAGGTGGCCGTAGCGGCGGATGGCCCCGGCCCGGTCGCCAGCCAGGTAGCTCAGGCGCAGGGCGGCGCGCTGCAGGTCTTCTTGCAGCGGGTCGAAGGCCAGGGCGCGGTCAATGGTCGCCAGCGCCGCCGGGTAGGCGCCCTGCCCCTCTTGCGCGGCGGCCAGCGCGGTGAGCGCGCGCACGGCCAAGTGGCGATAGCGCTCGCGCTCGGCGGCGGCCCAGTCGTCGAAGGCGGGGGCGTCGGCCAGGGTGAAGCCGTCGAGGAAGTCGCCTTGATACAGCGCCAACGCGGCTTCGAGCGCGGCCGGCGGTGGCGTGGGCGCGGCCAGTTGCATTTCAAACGCCAGCGCGTCCACGCTGACGGTCGGGGCGAGGGCGAGTGTGCCCTCATCTACCAGCAGGTCGTCGCCGAGGGTGCGGCGCAGACCATGCAGGGTGGTGCGCAGGGTCTGTTGGGCGGCGGCCCGGTCGAGGTCGGGCCAAAAGAAGGCCAGCAGGTGGTCGCGGGTGAGCGGGCGGGCGTGCGCGGCCAGGTAGAACAGCAGCGCGCGGCTCTTGCGGCGGGTGATGGTTAGCGGAGCGCCGGCCCGCCGCACCTGCGGCAGACCGAGCAGTTGAAGGGTGAGCACGTTGGCGAGTATAGCACTGGGGCGTGGGGGTTGGAGGTCGTAAGTCGGAGGTCAGAGGTCAGAGAAACCCGGGCGATGGAGGGCGGCCGTGGCGCTCCAAACCGATTTAAGGTTGGCGTGGGCCGATTTAAGATTGGCGCGGGCGGCGGCAGGGTATACTGAAAAGCTATGTCTTCCTTTCTGCAATTCGCGCTCGCTATTGCCTTACTCATCGGTGCGGCCCGGCTGGGCGGTCTGCTCAGCAAGCGGCTGGGCCAACCGGCCGTGCTGGGCGAGCTGTTGGTGGGGGTGCTGCTCGGCCCCAGCCTGCTCAACTTCTTCGCGCTGAGTTGGTTCACCGACTCGCACCTGGGCGAGAGCATCAATCACCTGGCCGAGCTGGGGGTGATCTTCTTGATGTTCCTGGCCGGGCTGGAGATCGAGTTGGATGAGCTGCGCAAGACCGGGCGCGCGGCGCTGCTGGCCGGACTGCTGGGCGTGGTGGCGCCGGTGGTGTTGGGCACCGGGGCGGCGCTGCTGTTCAATTACCCCATGACCGAGGCGCTGTTCCTGGGCATTGTGCTCAGCGCCACCTCGGTGAGCATCTCGGCTCAGACGCTGATGGAGCTGGGCGTGCTGCGGCGGCGCGAGGGCCTGACGCTGCTGGGCGCGGCGGTGTTCGACGATGTGCTGGTGATCTTGGTCCTGTCGGTCTTTCTGGCGCTGGGCGTATCGGGCGGTGGCGAGGGCGGGGCCAGCGCGGCCAATGTGATCTGGGTGCTGGTGCGCATGGTGCTCTATTTGGTCGTGGCCGGGGTGGTGGGCTTCACCCTGATCCCCTGGATGCTGCAGCGGGTGAAACGCTGGCCGCTGGCGCAGGGACTGGTGTCGTTTGCGATCGTGGTGGTGCTGCTGTATGCCTGGGCGGCGGAAGTGCTGGGCGGCGTGGCGGCCATCACCGGGGCGTTTGTGGTGGGGCTGGCCTTCGCGCGCTCGCCGCTGCGGCAGGAGGTGGAGCACAGCTTCAGCGCGCTGACCTACGGCTTCTTCGTGCCGCTGTTCTTTGTGAGCATTGGGCTGCAGGCCAACGTGCGCGCCCTGAGCGGGGCGGGGCTGGTGTTTGGCCTGGTGCTGGTAGCGGTGGCGATGGTGAGCAAGGTGCTAGGCGGCGGCCTGGGGGCATGGTGGGGCGGGCTCAAGCGCGGCGAGTCGCTGCGGCTGGGGCTGGGCATGATCTCACGCGGCGAGGTGGGGTTGATCGTGGCGAGTGTGGGGCTGGCGGAGGGGTTGATTGACAGCGCGGGGTTCGCGGTGATTGTGCTGGTGGTGCTGGTGACGACGTTGGCGACGCCGCTGCTGCTGCGCTGGGCCTACGCCCGCGAGCGGCAACAGGCCGCCGCCCCGCCCGCCACGCCTGCCGCGCCGCCTGTAGAAGGAGACTGAGCCGATGTCTGTGCTACTGGTGGCTATCTTGAACGACCCGGGCCGCATTTGGGAAGTGCTCGATGCCTGGAAGGGGCTGGGCATCGGCGATGCCACGATCTTCGACTCGACCGGGCTGCATGCGGCCGCGCCCTTCCGCGACGACCTGCCGCTGTTCCCGTCGGTGAGCGACCTGCTGGAGTCGGCCGAGGCCCATCACCGCACACTCTGGTCGCTGGTGGGGGATGACATGGACCTGGACGCGGTGGCCCGCGCGACGGAGGCGGTGATCGGCCCGCTGGATCAACCGTCGGCCGGACTGCTGTTCGCGCTGCCGGTGCTTAAAGCGTGGGGGCTGCGCCCGCCCGGCAGCCGGTGAAGGGACGGGCGTGGAGGTTGGAAGTCGGGAAACTAGGCGCTGGCTGGTAACGGGTCGTGGCTGCGCTGGTGGTCTGAGCGTAGCTATTTGACCGAGAAGATTAAACTGACGGGGGCTGGGTCGGGCTTACGCCGATCCAGCCCCCGTCTTGCATTGGACGGACGACAAGGCGGCGGGCAACCACTTGGTCGGAGTACGGCGGGTGGCGCAGCTAGGGCGGGCTATAGGTGAAGAGCTTGGTGTGCTCGCCGGTGGTGATGACGAGTTCATTGGTGTCGGCGGTGTAAGACAGCGCGCCGGGCCAGGAGTCGGAGCCGAAGACATCGCCGGAGTAATAGACACTCTGGCAGACGAGGCCGATGAAATCGCACTCGTATAGGCGATAGTTACTTTCAGCAAAGAATGGGTAATCGGCCAGATAGTACACGTGTTGCCTGACGCGCTGGCTGTCCATGTGAACGGTGTGCTGCGCCACAATCACTATGAGCGTGGTTGCCAGCCCAAGGCTGGCACCGAGGCACACACCGGCCAGACCGAGCAGAAGAAACCCAGTCCATTGGTGGCGCACAAACTGCACCAGGCTGAGAACCAGAAACACGACAGCGGCCACGGCGGCCACGCCAATCAGCGGCAAAATCGCGGCATCGGCAGCGACGAAGAGCCAGTAGAGGCCGGGGAAGCCATAGAGAAACGGCAGCTTCCAGACCCACTCCAGAAACATCAGCCCCCCGGTGGCCGCCAGAATACTGACTACCACGAACCGCCAGCGAGGCCACCACAAGACGAAGGCATCAAACGAATCGACGGGTTGACGTGACGCAGCGGACATTACTTGACCGTGATGTTGATGCGCTCGCTGTCGGTGAAGTTGCCGGCAGCGTCGTAGGCGCGCACTTGCAGGGTGTGCGGGCCGAGGCCGTTGATCTTCCAGCGGGTGGAGTACGGGGCGACGGTGGCGCTGGTGACGGCCAGCCCGTCCACGTAGAACACCACGCGCGCGAGGGAGAGGTTGTCTTGCACCTGCGGCTGGATGACGACCGACTCGTCGTCGGCCAGCAGGTACTCGGTGTCGGGCAGCGGCGAGAGCAGGCTGATGGTCGGCGGTTGGTTGTCGACCGTCACCTGGATGGTGCTGGTCTCGAAGATGAACGGGCCGCCGGCCGGGTCGTTCTTGACCACCACCAACTGCACCGAGTACAGCCCGTCTAGCCCGGTGGTGTTCCAGGGCTGTAGGATGCCGTTCTCCACCGTTTCACCCCGGTCGCCCTCGATCTGCGTCCAAGTTTGCGGGAACAGGCCCGGCCCGGCTTGCAGCCGGAAGAAGGCAAAGTTCTCGCCGCGCGCCGTGCCCACCAAATCGACAATGCCATGCACATACGCGAACGGCTGCGGCAGCGCGATCTGCGCGTCGCCGGTGGAGAGGCACGCGCCGGCGAAGGTGTCGTACTCGGTCGGCGGCTGCGGCAGATTGGCGGTGCGCACCCAGTCGGCGGCCTCGGGCGGCAGAATTTGATAATACTTCTGCTCGATCAGCTCGGGCGGGGTGCAGGCGGTGGCGCGCTTGCCAGTTTCGCGGTTGAGGGCGACCGGCAGCCAGATGTTGTCGGGCGCGGTGGGCTGGGTGCCGAGGGCGAAGACCTCCTCACGCGTTTGGCGGCAGTAGGCGGTGGGCAGCAGGCCCGACGGCTCGCAGACGGTCAGGCTTAAGATGTTGGGCGGCGCGGACCAGCCCAGCGGCGGCAGGTTGAGGGCCTCGGCGCCGTAGGTCATCAGTGCGTGCCAGATGGGCGCGGCGCCGGTCAGGCCGGTGACCGAGCGCATCTCGGTGTTGTCGGCATTCCCCACCCAGACGCCCACCGCCAGCCGGGGCACGTAGCCAATGGTCCAGTTGTCGTGGAAGTCGTTGGTGGTGCCGGTCTTGGCGGCGGCCGGGCGGTCGGCCAGCTCTAGCGGGTTGCCGCTGCCAAAGGCGGCCACGCGCGCTTCGTTGTCGGACAGCACGTTGTTGATCAGGTAGACCCGATCGGGGCTGAGGATGGACTGGGTGACGGGCGCGTCGCGCTCGTAGAGGATGGCGCCGGTGCGGTCTTGCACGCGCAGAATGGCGACGGGGTCGAGTTGGCGGTAGCCGGGGCGCTGCTGCTCGGGCGGTACGGGCTGGCCGGCCATGACGCCCATGTTGGCGAACACACTGAAGGCGTAGGTCATGTCCATTAGCGTGACTTCGCCGCCGCCGAGGGTGAGGGCCAGGCCGTATTGCCCGGTGTCGAGGCTATTGATGCCCAGGTGGTGGGCCAGGCGGATGACGTTGTCGACGCCGACCTGGTTGATGAGCTGGACGGCCGGGATGTTGTAGCTGCGGGCCAGCGCGGTGCGCAGGCTGACCGGGCCGTGAAAGCGCCGGTCGTAGTTCTCGGGCACGTAAGGCTCACCGTTGGCCTGGGTGAAGGTGCTGGGGATATCGAGCAGCATGGTGGCGGGCGTGTACGCGCCGGTGCGGAAGGCCTCGAGATAGGTGAAGGGCTTGAAGGACGAGCCCGGCTGGCGCTGGCCGTCGACGGCGATGTTGAAGTTGCCGTCGATGTCGGCGTTCCAGTAGTCGACCGAGCCAACGAGGGCCAGAATCTCGCCGGTCTCGGGCCGCAGCATGACGATGGCGGCGTTGGTGACGTGGTGGTCGACGCCCACGTCGGCTTCGTTGAGCGGCGGCAGGTCGGCGGCGGCCGGGCATGGGGCGCTGGCCTGGCCGGCAGGCGCTTCGGCCGGCACGACCAGGGTGGGGTCGCCGCCGCTCAGGCGCGCGATTTGGGTGCGGGTGACGCACTCGGCCTGGTGCTGCAGGTCGAGGTCGAGGGTGGTGGTGACGCGCAGGCCGCCGCGGTTGACCTGATCTTCGCCGAACAGGTCGACTAACTGCTGGCGGACCATGACGGAAAAGTGCGGGGCCACCAGGTCGAAGCGGCGGGTGGGCGGCTGGATGGTAAGCGTCTCGGTGCCGGCGGCGATGGCCTGCGCGGGGGTGATGAAGCCTTCGCGCAGCATGACGGCGAGCACCACGGCCTGGCGGTCGAACGCGCCTTGCGGGTCAGCGACGGGGTTGATGCCGGGCGACTGCGGGATGGCGGCCAGCAGCGCGGCCTCGCCCAGGGTCAGGTCGGTGGCGTGCTTGCCGAAGTAGACCAGCGCGGCGGCGTCGATGCCGTAGGCCAGGTTGCCGTAGAAGTTGGTGTTGACGTACCACTCCAGGATTTGCTCTTTGGTGTATTGGCGCGTGATCTCGGCCGCCAGCAGGATCTCGCGGATCTTGCGCGAGTAGGACTGCTCGGTGCGCTGTTCGAGCGGGATGAGGGTGTTCTTGACGAGCTGTTGGGTGATGGAACTGCCGCCCTGGATGGCCTCGCCGCGCAGGTTGGAGACGAGCGCGCGGGTGATGCCGACCAGGTCGTAGCCGGGGTTGGTGAAGAAGGTCTTGTCTTCGATCGCGACGGTGGCGCTGATGACGGCCAGCGGGAGGGTGCTGTAGTTGACGTACTGGCGGTCGCCGCCGCGCGGGTCGATGACCTCGTACAGCAGGTGGGTGCCGGTGCGGTCGTAGATTTGGGTGGTCTGAAAGAATTCGCTGGTGAGCGGGTTGAAGGCTTCGCCCAGGGCGGCGGCGGAGGGCAGGTCGCGGGTGTAGTAGGCGTAGACGCCGGCCAGGAGGCCGACGGCGGCGGCGAGGCTGAGCAGGACGACGCCGGCCACGGTCAGGGCGCTGCCGGCCAGGCCGCGCAGGACGCGCTGGGTGCCCTGGCGGGCGGTGGCGCGCCGGGCCTGGCGGTGGCGGATGAGGTCGGTGGCGCGAGGCATGGAGGGTATGTTACCACTTCGCTCGGGAAAAAAAGCAAGAGCAAAGAAAGAGAAAGAGAAAGAGAAAAAGGTTCGATAAAGGGGCGGTTGTGGGCGAGGGTGGTGGTGGGAGTGGTCTGAGGGCCACGTCTGCCGCGCTGCGAGGGATTTGTTGATATTGCTGCCGCGCCTGCCGCGTCTGCCACGGGTGTTGGTTTACCTGTCGCGCCTGCCGCGTCTGCCACGGTGGGTGGTCAGCGGGGCGGTGTGGATGCGGTTGGTAAGGCGGCCGGGTGGTGCGGGCCAGGGCTGAGGGATATGGTACGGAGAAATTGTTCTACTAAGGAGGGCGAGTTTTTAGTGGGGAATATAGGCAAAAACAAGCCGGGCGGCCGCCGATGTGAAGTGAAATGGGATGCCGCTGGGGATGCCAGGCCGATCTAGCGGAGCTGAATGGTCAGTGACAGGTCTGTCTCTACTTCGGCCAAACGCCAGTTATAGAGCTCGATCAATTCCAAAAGAATGCTGTAGGAGTTGCGTCGTTCGGACCTTGCCATCTCGATGAT
>JBBRZY010000019.1:0-16688 GCA_038252885.1 Anaerolineales bacterium
CAGGCGCTCCAGCACCTGCTCGAGCACACGGACAGAGAATTGCCGCCCGATGACGGCGATGACCGACGCCACGCGCAGCGTGCGCTTGACGTCCTCTGGCAGCCGGTCGATGCGGGCCAACAGCAGGCCTTGCAGGTTGTCGGGGATCTCGACCGTGTTGATCTCTTTGCCCGCAGCCCAACTGCCGGCCTGCCGGAAGATCGCGCCGCGGTCAATCAACATGCGGATGACTTCCTCGACAAAGAATGGGTTGCCCTCGGCCTTTTGCAAAATCAGCGTGCGGATGTTCTCGGGTAGCGCCTCGATCTCCAACAGGTTCGACACCAACTGGCGGCTGTCGGCGTCATTCAGCGGGTTGAGGTTCAGCTCGGTCAGCCCGGCGCCCAGCCGCTCGCGCGCGGCCGTCACCAGCCGCCAGCCGTGGGCCTCGCGGTCGGGGCGGGTCACCAGGCATAGCAGCAGCGGCGCTTCGGCCAACAGCGGCAGCAGCTTTATCAGCAGATCTGTCGACGACGGGTCGGCCCAGTGGATGTCGTCGAGCACCACCATCAGCGGCTGCTGGCGGGCCAACCCCAGCAGCAGTTGGCGCAGCGCGGCCAGGTATTGGTTTTGCAGCGCCTGCGCGTCGAGCAGGTTCACCCGCTCGGCGGCCTCGCCCTCTAGCGGCAGCGATAGCAGGTGGGCCAGATAAGGGTAGACGTCCATCGTGGCCGGGCCGCTCACGCGCGTCACCAACGCCTCCAGCGCATTGCGCTCTTCCACGTTTCCGGCGGTGACCGGCACGCCGATCAGTGAGCGCAGCAGGTCAATCAGCAAATGGTAGGGCAGCACGTGACCGTAAGACAGACAGCGGCCCTCGGCCCACAGCTCGGTCGGGCCGGTTTGAAGCGCCGCCTGCGAGGCGGCCTTCCACTCAGCAATCAGGCGGCTCTTGCCCAGACCCGGTTCGCCCGCCACCACCGCGGCGCGCCCCAGCCCGGCGTGCACCGCCGCGCTCAATTGCACCAGCGTGGTCAGCTCGCCGTCGCGGCCGACCATCGCGCTTTCGAGCCCCGCCAATCCGCGCAGCCGGCCCGGTTGGGCTTTGACCGCCTGCACTTCGTACACGCGCACCGGCTCGCGCTTGCCTTTGACCTCGATCTCGCCCAGGTCGGCCACGTCGAAGACCGGGGCCACGTAGCGATAAGTGTTTTCAGAGATGAGGACCGTCATGGGCTTGGCGGCTGACTGCATGCGGGCGGCCAGGTTGATGGCGTCGCCCATGGCGGTGTACTCAAACTTTAGATCGCTGCCCACGTCGCCCACGACGACGGGGCCGGTGTTGATCCCGATGCGTACCTCGAACGGAATGCCGTACTTCTGCTTCACCTCACTGGCATACACGCGCACCGCGTCGAGCATGTCGAGCGCGGCGCGGACGGCGCGCACCGGGTCGTCCTCGTGCGCCACCGGCGCGCCAAAAAAGACCAGCATGGCGTCGCCGAGCAGCCGCGCAATCGTGCCCTCGTAGCCGATGGGGCCTTGAAAGCCTGGGCTGGCCGGCTCCTTTTCTTCGGCAATCGGCGACTGGACAATGGGCGAGAGCAGGTCGAACGCCCGGTTCATAATCTGGGTCCAGTCTTCCGGGTCCATGTGCTCGCCCAGCGCCGTCGAGCCGACTACATCCAGAAACAGCGCGGTGACGATCTTGCGTTCGCCGGCCAGGTGCGCGGCGCGCATTTCACCGGCGCCCTGCCCAGCGCGCATCTTCGCGGCCAGCTTCGGCGGTGTTTGCGCCTTGATACGCGTCAGCCGCTGTTCGTCGGTCTCGGTTTGCGCGGCGTCTATGGGCTGGCCGCAATTGGGGCAGAAGCGCGCGCCGGCCGGCAACTCACTCTGACAATTAGCGCAGCGGCGGCCCAGGGCGTTGCCGCAGTTGAAGCAGAACTTGGCGTTGCCGGGATTGTCAGTCTGGCACTTGGGGCATTTCATGGCGTAGGTCCTATGGCGCAGAGTGTAGCACTGCCCGCACATCCGGCAAGTCTAGGAAGTTGGCGCCTGCCTTGCCCTGGCAGCGCCGTCATCCTGAAGCGCAGCGGGGCGCTCGGCCGCGTCAGGCTCTCTGCCGCCGCCGCTCGTTGGCCGCGGTCGTTTTGCCACGCCGGCCGCCAGCCGCATTCGACCGGCGGCTTCCAGTTGAGCGAGTTAGGTGGGGAGTGTCATCCCGTTCCCGTGAGCGCGCGCCAGTCGTCCACTACCAGCGTGACGCCGGCGGCGGCTTGAATCAACTCCTGCCGGAACAGGTATTCCAGCTTGGCCTGGGTGACGGCCACCCGAATCAGGCCCTCGCCTTCCAGCCGGTGCCACTGTGCGCGCGCAGTCATGGGTGGAAGTTATTATAGGGGGATTGCGACCTTGGCAAGGGCAGGCGCAGGCGCATTTGTCGCATGCTACTCGGTAGCGGCTTGTCCCGCTGACCTGCCGCCTCTAGCTTCTGCCGTGGGCTGTTAACCTTCCGCCAACCTATTTCGGCATAGAATGACCGGTATGCTTCGCATCCTCGTCGCCTCCCCCTATCCGGCCCTCCGCGCCGGTCTACATGTGCTCCTCGAAGAGGCGCGCCGCAGCCGCAACGTCCAGCCGGTGATGGTCGTGGGCGAAGCCGACTCGATTGAAACCACGCTCCAATGGACGCGCGCCACGCAGCCGCAAGTTGTGATCTACGACCTGTCGTTTGAGTTGGACGACGCGCTCGAAGGCTTGTGGCGGCTGCGCTCACAGTCGCCCGACGCGGCGGTGCTGGCGCTGTGCGAGGCCAGCGCCGACGGGCGTGTGCTGGCGGCGCTGCAGGGTGGGGCGCGCGGCTGCTTGCCCAAGACCGCCACCGGCGTCGAGTTGCTCGAAGCGGCTGAGAGCGCCGTGCTGGGCGAGCCGGTGCTGCACCCAGCTACCACCGCCGCGCTGCTGCAACAGTTGCGTGGCGACGGCCCAGCCCCCAGCCTCAGCCCGCGCGAGAGCGAAGTGCTGCGCCAGGTGGCCGCCGGCCAGACCAACAAAGCTATCGCCCTACTCTTGGGCATCAGCGAACACACCGTCAAGTTTCACCTCGGCTCATCCATGAGCAAGCTCGGAGCCGCCTCGCGCGCCGAAGCCGTCGCCCTCGCCATTCGTCGCGGCCTGATTTCGGTCTAATTCGGCTGGTTACTATCCATATGGGTAGCGCCCCGCGCCTGCATGGGGGAGGGACGGGCGGCGCGGTTGTGTTAACCTGAAGCCAATCAAGACGAACGCTTTCAGGAGAGTTAACTCAATGGATGCCCAAAAGTTTTCAGACAGCCTGGCAGCCGCGGTCGAGTTGGCCGCCCAGGCCACCGTATCGGTAGACGCGCGCGGCCGCCAGCCCGCCACCGGCCTTGTGTGGAGCGCCGATGGTGAGATCCTCACCGCCGACCACGTCGTGCAGCGCGATGACAACATCACCGTCACCTTGGCCGACGGCAGCACGCACTCCGCCACCCTCATCGGCCGTGACCCGGCCAGCGACTTGGCGCTGCTCAAGATTGATGCCAAGCTCACGCCGCCTACCCTCGTCGAGAACCTCAAGGTCGGCCACCTGGTGTTCGCCGTTGGCCGGCCCGGCGAGGTGCAGGCCACCCTCGGCAGCGTCGTGGCGCTCGGTGGCCCGGTGCGCGGCCGGCATCGCAGCTTCGCCGCCTACATTCAGAGCGATGTCACCATGTACCCGGGCTTCTCGGGCGGCCCGCTCGTCGATGCCAGCGGGCGCGTGGCTGGCCTGAACAGCAGCGCCCTGGCGCGCGGGGCCAGCCTGGCGATCCCTGTCAGTGTGTTGAAGAATGTGGCCGATGCGCTTCGGCGCGATGGGCGCGTTAAGCGCGGCTTCTTGGGGGTCAGCACCCAGCCCGTGGCGCTGGCCGAAGCCGTGGCCAAGCAGCTCGACCAGGCCACTGGCCTGATGGTCATCGGCGCCGAGAAGGACGGCCCGGCCGACAAGGGCGGGCTGATGCAGGGCGACGTGATCGTGGCGCTGCTGGGCCAGCCCACCGCCGAGATCGACGACCTGCAAGCCGCGCTCGGCCCCGACACCGTGGGCCAGCCCGCCGCTGTCAAGATCGTGCGCGGCGGCGAAGTGCGCGAAGTGACCGTGACGATCGGCGTGCGCGCCTAGCCTCGGCCAGCCTGAACCAATCAAAAAGCGGGCGGTCCCACCGAGAGGGGGGATCGCCCGCTTGCGTTTAAGCTCGGCGCTGGCTACGCCAGTAGTTCGGCCAGCCCGGCCACCGCCGCCGCCCGCTTTACGTCGTCCAGCGGCTCCAGCGGGGGGCGCACGCCCCACAGCGGCCGGCCGAACAAGTCGGCCAGCGCCGCCTTCATCACCGCCGGCCCGCTCAGCCCCTTGACCACCTGCCGCGCCTTCACCAATTTGGACTGCGCCTCGGCATTGCGCGTGCCGGCCTGGTGCGCGTCCCACACCGCGCGGTTGAGCGGCGCGGTGACGTTCGCTAGCGCCGTGATCGTGCCGTGGCCGCCCGCCGCCAACGTGTCGGCCATGAGCGAGTCGCTCCCGGCGTAGACGCCGAAGCCGGGCAGCTCGCCCAACAACCCCAGCGTGTGTGCCAGGTCGTCCTGCGAGTCCTTCAGGCCGTAGAATTGGTGCGGGTAGCGGGCTCGCAGTGCGGTCAACGTCGCGGCCGGCAGCGCCACGCCCGACATCTGCGGAATGTGGTACCCCAGCAGGCGGCCGTCGGCCGGCACCGCCGCGCGGATCAGCGCATCAAAGTAAGCCACCAGTCCGGCCACGCCCACGTTCTTATAATAGAAAGGCGGCAGCACCACCACCGCGTCGGCCCCCAAATCGAAGGCGGCGCTGGTCACGGCGCTGGCGTCGGTCAGGCTGGCCGCGCCGGTGCCTGCCAGCACCCGGAACGCCGGCCGGGCCGTGGCGCGGTACCGCAAGCCCTCGCGCAGCACCTCAATGTGCTCCGCCACCGAGAACGACGTGCCCTCGCCGGTGGTGCCCAGCAGCAGCACGCCGTGGCAGCCCCGCCCCGCCAGGAAGTCGAGCAGGGCGGGCAGCGCCGCCAGATCGGGCCGCAGGTCAGCCGTCAAAGGCGTCACCGCCGCCGCATACACGCCCCTCAAATCAGTTTGTCCGTCCAAGTGGGATATTGTCATAGGCCGCGATTATAGTCTGAAACCCACTGGTTAGGCCCTCGGTCGGTCGCGCCCTAGCCTCTAAGCAGCGCCCATTTTGACAATTTGTGGCAGAAGTCCGACTGGGCTTGAAAATTTCCCCCTGTTTACTGTGCCCACCCTCGGGCGGGGTAGAAAAATTGGACCAAAATTGGGGACTTTGTTCTGTTACTTGACAAACAATACAGTTTTCGAATACTATCTGACTCGAGATTGAACACAATACCGATATGGATCGACGCGCTAAGTCCCTGGAGAAGGTATCCGACCAGTCATTTGTTCGGAGCCTGAACAAAGCCTTAATCATCGACCTCATCCGACAGGCCGAAAGCGGCATTTCTCGCGCTGAATTGGCCGAAGAACTCTATGTCAGCCGCACCACCGTTTCGGCCATCATCACCGATTTTCTGACCGAGGGCCTGGTCCTCGAGCGGGGGGCCGGCGTCTCGCGCGGGGGCCGCCGCCCGATTGTGCTAGAAATCAACCCCGACGCCGGCCGCGTGGTTGGGGTCGACATTGGCGCCACCCACCTGGTGGTCCTGGTGGCCGATTTAAATGGGCGCGTGCTGGCTGAAGCCGAAGAGCCCATGGCCATTGAGGTCGGGCCAGTGCCCTGCCTGGAGCAGGCGCTCGCGCTGGTGGCGGCCACGCTCGTCCAGGCGTGCAGCCAGCTCGATCAAGTCCGCGCCATCGGCGTGGGCGTGCCCGGCCCGGTCATTGCCGAGCAGGGCATCGTCTCGGCCCCGCCCATCATGCCCGGCTGGGATGCCTTCCCCATTCGGGCCGAGCTCATGGCGCGCTGGCAGCGGCCGACCACGCTCGACAACGACGCCGACCTCGGCGCGCTGGGCGAGTGGACCTTTGGCGCGGGCCAGGGCGCGGACAACCTGGCCTATATCAAGATCGGCACCGGCATCGGCTGCGGGCTGCTGCTCGACGGCCACATTTACCGGGGGGTGCTGGGCACAGCCGGCGAAATCGGCCATATCACCGTAGCCGAAGGCGGGCCGCCCTGCACCTGCGGAAATTATGGCTGTTTAGAAGCCATGGCCGGCGGCCGGGCCATCGCCCAGCGCGCCGAACTGGCCGTGCGGGCCGGTCAACGCACCAGCCTGGCGCAGGTCGCTGGCAGCGGACCGCTGACCACCCAGGCCGTGGCCCAGGCCGCGCTCGCCGGCGACCCGGTCGCCCAACAATTGCTGGCCGACGCTGGCCGCCACATCGGCAGCGCAGTCGCCAGCCTGGTCAACCTGCTCAACCCGGGCCGGGTCGTTTTAGGCGGCGGCGTGACCAAATCGGGCAGTTACCTGCTCGACCCGCTGCACCAGGCCATCGCAGAGCGCACCATGCGCCCCTCGCGCCAGGCCGTTCAAGTCGTGTTAGCCCAACTGGGCCGGCGTAGCGTCGCGCTCGGGGCGGTGTCACAGGCCCTGGCGCAGACTTTCCAACAGGCTGTCACCCGGCCCGCTGGTTAGCGGTTTTTCAGAGTTCCAGTCAAATGCCAGGTTTACGCGCTAGAATTATGCTCAGCGCAAAACACTGAAAGGAGGTGTTGTTCGCAACCCAGTCAAGCCCTGCTTTACCCTTTACGCCGTTCTTGGGACCGATTTGTCCCGCGTTTTGAAGCTCATCAGGAGGAGCAAGCATGAAGAAGACTATGTCGTCGGCTCTCAACCTCGCGTTGATTGCCGCCTTTGCCCTGGCAGCCTGTACGCCCGCCGCCACTGCCACCCCCACCTCGGCTCCCCAGCCGACCTCCGCCGCGCCGGAAGCCACCAATGCCCCGACCAGCGCGCCCGAGGCTACCACAGCCCCGACCGACGCGCCTGTCGAGGCCATTGGCACCCTGCGCATTTGGGCGGACGAGACCCGCGCCCCCATTCTGCAAGGTATGGCCGCCGAAGTGCTGGCCACCTACCAACTCGAGCTGATCGTTGAAGTCAAGTCGGCCCTGCGCGACGACTTCCAGGTGGCCGCGCCCAACGGCGAAGGCCCCGACATTCTGTTCGGCGTGGCCCACGACCAGGCCGGCGCGCTCGTCGCCAATGGCCTGCTGGCCCCGATCGACCTGGGCGATAAGGCGGGCGACTTTGCCCCGCTGGCTATCAAGGCCTGCACCTTTGACGGCGTGCTCTACTGCATGCCCTACGCTACCGAGAACCTGGGCTTCTTCTACAACACCGACCTGGTTCCCGTCCCGCCCACCACCTGGGACGAAGTGGTCTCGATGGGCGAGGCGCTGATGGCCGACGGCAAGACCACCTACATCATGGCCCTCACCGGCACCACCTACGACCTGTACCCGCTGTTCACCTCGTTCGGCGGCTACATCTTCGGTCGCGATGCTGACGGCAACTACGACGCCTCCGACCTGGGCCTCGACAATGCCGGCATGATCGAAGCCGTCACCTGGCTGCACGATCATGTCGCCAATGGCGACCTGCCCGCCGACTGGGACTGGGCCAACAACCACGCCCTGTTCGAGACCGGCGAAGCCCCCTTCATCATGGCCGGCCCCTGGGCGCTCGACCGCATCCGCGAGTCGGGCATCCCCTACGCCGTCACCAACTTCCCCAGCGGCGGCGCGCCCTTCGCGGGCACCCAGGGCATCTTCATCAACGCCCAGAGCGAGAACGTGCTGCTGGCGCAGGCCTTCCTGACCGAGTTCGTGGCGACCGACGAGACCATGCAGAAGCTTTACGAAGTCGGCAAGCGCCCCTCGGCTTTCCTGCCGGTCCTCGAAATGACCGACGATCCCGATCTGCTGGCCATGGGCCTCGCTGGCGAAAACGCCACCATGATGCCCGCCATCCCCGAAATGGGTTCGGTCTGGGGTAGCTGGAACGACGCCGTCGTGCTGGCGCGCGATGGGACGGAAGACCCCACCACTGCGATGGATAGCGCTGGTCAGAAGGTGCGCGATCTGATCGCTAATCCCTTGACTGGCCTCGTGAACGTGGCCGGCTCGTACCAGGCCCAGGCCGGTTGCCCCGGCGACTGGCAGCCGGAGTGCAAGGTCACCGCCCTGACCAAAGGCGATGACGGCCTGTGGCACAGTGGCCCGTTCACCATCATTGCCGGCGACTACGAAGTCAAGGTCGCCCTGGACGGCTCGTGGACGACCAACTACGGCATGGAAGGCAAGCAGGACGGTGACAACTACAAGTTCACCGTCGCCGCCGATGGCACCGTCGAGTACGTCTACGACGAAGCCACCCACCTGCTGACCATCACCGTCAACTAGCTCACGCACTAAATGGGGGGCCGGAGCGCACGCTTCGGCCCCCCGCTTTCTGGCGTCGGCCGGCGGTGGCCAGCGCCTATTCGGTTTCATCCGATCCTGGAGGCGCCCATGAAAGTGCTGCCTGCCCCGCGCCCGACGCTCGTTGCCTCGGCGGCGGAATCGCCCTTGTCGGTGTTGCTCCGGATTGTATTGGTAGTGGTGTTTGACATCGGGGCGGTGTGGTTCATCGCCAATGCCTGGACGCGGGGCTACAGCCAACTCGTCATCGTCTTCACCGTCGTCGCGCTGCTCCTCAACCTCATCTTTCTTTTGCCGCGGGCCTATCCCTATCGCTGGATGGCCCTGGGCCTCTCCTTCCTCATTCTTTTTACTGTCTACCCCATCGTCTTTACGGTCTACGTGGCCTTCACCAACTATGGCGACGGCCATCTGCTGACCAAAGAACAGGCGCTCCCGCTCATTCAGCAGGAGACCTACCTGCCTGAGAGCGGCAATTCATATAGCTGGACGGCTTATCAATCCCCCGATGGACACTACGCGTTGTGGCTAGTCAGCCCCACCGGCGAGAGCTTTGTCGCCCGGGCAGGCGAAGCGATTGTGGCAGCCAAGCCGGGCGACCCTGGCATCGGCGCGGCTGACGCCAAGGGCATCCCGGCCACCCTCGAAGGCTACACGCGCCTCAACACCCTGCTGGCCGCCGCCGACAAGAACCTGCCCAACATCAAATTCGGCGTCTTGGGCGAGAACTCCAAAACCATCCAAGTCCGTTCGCCCAGCGAGGCGGCCGAGCTGGAGGTCCGTTACGCCTACGACGAAACCGCCGACACCTTTACCGACCACGCCAACGGCGACATCTACTACAACGTCGACGGCACCTACTCCAATCGCAGCGGTGGCGCCCTCAAGCCGGGTTTTCGCTCCGTCGTCGGGCTGAAGAATTTCATCGAGTTCTTCACCAGCCCGGCCCTGCGCGGGCCCCTGGTGCAGATCCTCACCTGGAACTTCATCTTCCCGACCATCAGCGTGCTTTCGACCTTCTCGCTCGGGTTGGCCATTGCGGTCATGTTCAACGAACCCGACTTCCCCTTCAAGAAGATCATCCGCTCCTTGCTGCTCGTTCCCTACACCATCCCCGGCCTCATCACCATCCTCATCTGGCGCGGCATGCTCAACCCCGAGTTCGGCGTCATCAACCGCATGCTCGAGAGCATTTTCGGCGTCTCGCCGCCCTGGACCACCGTGCCCATCTGGGCCCAAACCGCCGTGCTGCTGGTCAACCTGTGGCTGGGCTACCCCTACTTCATGCTCATCACCAGCGGCGCGCTTCAGTCAATCTCGGCCGACCTGTACGAGGCCGCCACGGTCGACGGCGCCACCAGTTGGCAGAAGTTCCGCAGCATCACCCTGCCGCTGCTGCTGGTGGCCGTCGGGCCGTTGCTCATCGCCTCCTACGTCTTCAACTTCAACAACTTCAACCTGATTTACCTGTTTATCGGGGGCGGGCCACCCATTGCCGGCGCGGCCACGCAGGCCGGCCACACCGACCTGCTGATCAGCTACGTCTACAAGCTGGCTTTCGAGAGCAGCGGCCGCGGCGTGCAGTACGGCTATGCTTCGGCCATCTCGATCTTGGTGTTTGTCATCGTCGGCGCGATCACGCTGCTGCAGTACCGCTTTACGAATATGTGGGAAGAGGTCAGCGAAAATGTCTAGCACCCCAAGCAGCTTAGCCACCTCCTACACCGCGCTGCGCTCCAACCAGCGCTTCCAAAAACGCTTCAGCATCGCCGTGCGCCTGGTCATCGCGGTAATCCTGATCCTGTTCGCCATCTTCCCGATCTTGTGGATGATCTCGGCCTCACTCGACAACTCTAATTCGCTCGCCACCCAGTCCCTCATCCCGGCCAACGCCGGCTTCAAGAACTACGGCCGGCTGTTCAACCAAGACCCGGCCTTCAACTTCGGCGACCTGTTCTACTGGAAGTGGCTGTTCAACTCGGTTAAGGTCTCGGGCATTTCGACGATCCTGAGCATCTCGATCACCACCATGGCGGCCTACGCCTTCTCGCGTATGCGCTTTGCCGGCCGTATCGCCATGCTTAAGGCCATCCTGCTCATCCAGGTCTTTCCGAACCTGCTGGCTCTGGTGGCCATCTACGTGCTCATCGCCCAGACCGGCGACCTGATCCCGGCCCTCGGCCTGAACACCCATGCCGGCCTCATCATGGTCTACCTGGGTGGTTCCATGGGCCTGAACATCTGGCTCATGAAGGGCTTTCTCGACACCGTCCCGCGCGCGATTGACGAGTCGGGCAAGGTCGACGGCGCGACGCACTTCCAGATCTTCTGGAACCTGCTGCTGCCGCTGCTGCGCCCCGTGCTGGTCGTCATCGGCATCCTGTCGTTCATCGGCACCTATGGCGACTTCATCCTGGCGCGCATCCTGCTCAACAACGTGGATCAGTACACCCTGATGGTCGGGTTGCAGATCTTCACCGCCGGGCAGTTCGATAAGAAGTGGGGCGTGTTCGCGGCCGGCGCCCTGATCGGCGCGCTGCCGGTCATGATCACCTACCTGGCCCTGCAAGACCAAATTGCCGGCGGCCTGACCACGGGGGCAGTCAAGGAGTAACCCTGGCTGCCCGCGCGCCCGGCGCACCCGACGCCCAAAGCGTAAAACGGATGGGCGGCGCGCACCCGCGCGGCGTGCTGTGCGTTTTACGCTTTTGTGTGCTTGCTTCAATAAGGACTGACGGCGCATGAGTGCTGACCGCACCTTTGGCAACTTGCTCGACCTCGACCAGCGGCTGCTGCGGCACCAGGCCGATCTGGTGGGCGTCAAGCACCGCGACCGCCTGACCCCGGCCGACCCACGCCCCGGCGCGCCGTTTGAGTTGCTGCTGACCACCGCTGGCCCGCAGCCGTTCGATAGTGCCCGCGCCTGGTATCAGTTGGAGCCCGACGGTTCGGCCGGCCAAGTGGCGCTGGTACGCGACGGCGCCGTCTGGGACACGCTGGAATGGGGGTATGTGCAGCGCTGGCGCGGCCAGGTGCCGCCCCAGCCGGCCGGCACCATGGTGCGCTATCAACTCGCTGGGCACTTGGCCGGCAGCGGCGCGCCCGGCCAGTGGGTCTACGCCGACAACCAGGCCGCCCAGCCGGCCGAGGCCACCGAGTTCGCCGTCTGGGTCGATGCCGGCGGCGTGCCCGTCTGGGCGCGCACCGCCATCATCTACCAGGTCTTCATGGATCGCTTCAACCCCGGTCAGGGCCGCCCCTGGCTCAAGCCCGCCAATCTATCCGGCTTCTACGGCGGCACGCTGCGCGGCGTCATCGAAAAACTCGACTACATCCGCGACCTGGGCTTCAACACCCTCTGGCTCTCGCCGCTGTTTGTCACGCCCTCGCACCACGGTTACGACGCCGTCGATATCTACACCGTCGAGCCGCGCTGGGGCAGCAACGCCGACCTGGCCGAGCTCATCGCCGGGGCGCACGCGCGCGGGTTGCGGGTCGTGCTCGACTTCGTCGCCAACCACTGGTCGAGCCAGCACGCCAGCTTTCAAGCCGCGCTGGCCGATGAGCACAGCTCCTACCATGATTGGTACACCTGGCTGCACTGGCCCGACGATTACGTCACCTACTTTGGCGTGCGCGACCTGCCGCAGCTCAACCTGCGGCGCGGCCCGGCGCGCGATTACCTGCTGACCGCCGCCCAGTATTGGTTGGGGCAGGGCGTGGATGGCTACCGCTTGGATTATGCCCAAGGCCCCAGCCACGACTTCTGGTCCGACTTCTACCGCGCCTGCCGCGTGGTGAAGCCCGACGCCTGGCTGTTTGGCGAGACCATCAACACGGCCCAGATCCAGCGCTCCTACACCGGCCGCCTCGATGGCACGCTCGACTTTCTGCTCAGCCGCGCCCTGCGTGAGACCTTTGCCGCCCACGAGTGGGACCTGGCCGCGTTCGAGGCCTTCCTGGCCGCGCACGAAGCCTACTTCCCCCCGGCGGCAGCCTTCTCCCGCCCCAACTTTATTGACAACCACGACATGAACCGCATCGCCTTCGTGACGGCTGGCGACCTCGCCCGGGTGCGGTTGGCGGCGCTGGCGCTGTTCTCGCTGGCCGGCCCGCCCATTGTCTACTACGGCACCGAAACCGGGCTGTCGCAGGAGCGGCCGATCCATCAGAATGACTTCGGCATTTTTGAGGAAGCGCGCCAGCCCATGAATTGGGAGGCGGGCGCAGAAGGGGTGGCGCTGCGTGAGTACTTCGGGCGGCTGATAAAACTGCGCCAGGCCGCGCCGTGTGTGGCGGAGGGCACGCGCCGCGTGTTGGCCCTCGACGCGGCGGCGGGCGTGTACGCCTACGCCCGCGAGTCAGAGACCGGCCGCGTGATTGCCGCTTTCAACCTCAGCCCGCATGCCCGCACGCTGCGGCTGGCGCTGCCCGGTCTAGCCGCGCCGCTCAGCGACCGGCTCAACGGGCATCCCGTGCGCGTCACCGGCGCGGCCGTCGAAGTTGACCTGCCCGCCGGCGAAGGCGCTTGGCTGGTCTAGCGGCGCGGCTAGGGTGTCCAGTCGAGCAGCAGGAACTCGCCGGCCTTGAGCGCGACCGCCGTCACATCCAGCGCCAGCGGCTCGCCGGTCACCAGGTTGATGGGCGTCTCGGCCAGCGGGCCGGGCGCGCTGCTCAGGTCCAGGCTGACCGTCGCGTCTTTCTTGCCGATGACAAAGATGGCCATGACGATCTGGTCGTCCGTGGCGCGCCAGAACGAGATGACGCCTGGGCGCGGGTTGACCCGCAGCGAGGTATAAGTGCCGTTGCGCAGAGCTGGCATGGCGGCGCGCATAGCCAGCGCCGCGCGGTAGGTGTTCAGCAGCGAGGCCGGGTCGGCTAACTCTTCCTCGACCGAGATGCCGTCATTCGGCTCGGTGTATGCGGTCTCGAACCAGGTCGTCTGACCCACGCCCCCGGCCGCGTACCACTCCAGCGGCTCGCGGCGATACTCGTCGTAGATCGGCCCGCCGCCCTTGTGGCCAAATTGGCCCAGCTCTTCGCCGTAGTAGATGGCGGGCGGGTTGGGCAGCGCCGCCAGGAACCACGGCACCAGCGGCAGCCGCTCTGGCATCTCTGATAGCTCGGTCGCCAGCCGGTCGGTGTCGTGGTTGCTGAAGAAGTTGACTGGGATAGCCTCGGGCGGCAGCAGCGTCTTCTGCTTGTCCAGCATCCCGGTAATCGCCCCGGCCACGCCGTCGCCGGTCCACAGGTTGTCGTTCGAGCGCTCGGTGCCGCCCATGGCGCTCATGAACAGTGGGAAGTTGAACAGGGCGTCGAACTCATTTTCATAATAGGGCGCTTGCACGGCGGTGCTGTCGACCCACACCTCGCCCAGCAGCAGCACGTCGGGGTTGAGCGGCTTGAGGGTGCTGCGCAGCTCCTGCCAGAAGCTGTGCGGCGAGCCCAGCGCGTAGTCGCAGCGCCAGCCGTCAATCCCGTCGGTGTAGTCGCCGTCGCCGTCCAGGTCCATCCAATATTTGGCGACATCCAGCATGTAGTCGTTGACGGCCGGGGTCGTGTGGTTGAGCGTCGGCAGCGTCGCCACGCCGAAGAACGATTGATAGGTCAGGTGCGCGTCGTCCTTCCAGATGTACCAGTCGGAGTATTCCGACTCGGGGTGGCCCAGGGCTGCAACGAAGAACGGGTGCTCGTTGGAGGTGTGACTGGCGACGTAGTCGAGCACGATGTGCAGCCCGCGCGCGTGGGCGGCGTCCACCAGTTCGATCAGATCGGCCTGGGTGCCAAAGTCGGGATTGATGCTGTAATAATCGGTGGTGTCGTAGCCGTGGTAGCTTCCGGCCGCGAAGATCGGTGTCAGCCAGATGGTGTTGACGCCCAGTGCCTGGATGTAGTCAAGCTGTGAAGTAATGCCGTCCAGGTCGCCGATGCCGTCGCCGTTGCTGTCATAGAAGCTGCGCACGAAGATTTGATACAGCGCCCCATCGCGAAACCAGGCCGGCGTAGTGTAGGGCAGGGGCGTGGCCGTCGGCGTGGGCGGTAGCGGCGTATCCGTTGGCAAGGCTGGCTCAGTCAGCGGCGCGCTCGTGGCCGTCGCAGCCGGAGTGTCAGTAAGCGCGGGCGTGGCCGTTGGCGTGGCGGCCGGTGGCGTGCAAGCGCCCAGCACCAGCGCAGCGGCCAACACAAGCGACAAGTGGCGATGGCGAATCATAGTCACTCCCTATACCAGCAGACTGCCCGACTGCTGAGGATTATATAGAGAAAATCCATGTTTACCCATGTCACTGTTACGGTTTTGTGAACCATTGAGGAGACTGCCATGCCATCTCGACCCAACCGTTTGCCCTGGCTCACAGCCGTGGTAGTTGCCAGCCTTTTGCTCAGCGGGGTGGCGCCCGTCCCGGCCGCCCGCGCCGACCACACCGACCCGCCCGTGCAAGTCGTCATCCCCGGCACCATTCAATCGGCCCTGGGCTGCTCCGGCGATTGGATGCCCGCCTGCGCCAACACCGCGCTCACCTATGACGCCGCCGCCGACTTGTGGTGGGGCCGCTTCGACCTGCCGGCCGGCGAGTACGAGTACAAGGCCGCCCTCAACGGCGCGTGGGATGAGAACTACGGCCTCGGCGCGCAGCCGGGCGGCGCGAACATCCCGCTGGTGCTGGCCGCGGCGCAGACCGTCACCTTCATCTATGACCACAAAACGCACTGGGTGATGGACAGCGTCGGCTGGGTGCTGGCAACCGTCGCCGGCAGCTTCCAAAGCGAGTTGGGCTGCGCCGAAGACTGGCAGCCCGCCTGCCTCATCGGCTGGATGCAGGATGCCGACGGTGACGGCGTCTATAGCTTCTCAACCACCGCGCTGCCGGCCGGCGACTACGAAGCCAAGATTGCCATCAACCAAAGCTGGGACGAGAGCTATGGCGCGGCCAACGGCGACAACCTACCCTTCACCGTGGCCTCGGCCGGCAAGGAGATTTATTTTGGCTACAACGCGGAGACTCACACCGTGATCATCAGTGACCAGGGCGCGCCGCATGGCGATCTGGGCAAGGCCCAGGCCCAGTGGCTCGCGCCCGATACCATCGCCTGGAAGCTCGACCCGCCCGCCGACGGCGCCACCTTCGCGCTCTACTTCGCCCCCGAAGGCGGCCTGGCCCTCGAGCCGGGTCAGATCACCGGCGGCGAGGCGCTGCCCGTCGCGCTCACCTTCGCCGGCAGCGTGCCCTCCAGCCTGGCCAAGCTCAACCCGCAACTCACCAGCTACAGCGCCCTCCAGCTGGCCGACGCTGACCTGGCGCGCGTGCCCGACCTCCTCAAGGGTCAGGTAGCGGTGGTCGAACTCAACGCCGAGGGTAAGGTCATCGACGCCACCTCGGTCCAAATCCCGTTCGTGCTCGACGCCCTGTATCCCTACACCGGCCCGCTGGGCGTCACTTACGCCGGTGCCGTGCCCACCGTGCGCGTCTGGGCGCCCACCGCCCGCAACGTCAGCTTGCTGCTCTACGCCGATTCCACCACCGCCACTGCCGTGACCGTGCCCATGACTTGGGACGCCGCCACCGGCGTGTGGACCGCCGCCGGCGCGGCCGACTGGACCGGCCAGTTCTACCTCTTTTCGGTCGAGGTCTACGTGCCCTCGACCGGCGCGGTTGAGACCAACTTGGTCACCGACCCCTACTCGTTCAGCCTCTCGACCAACAGCCTGCGCAGCCAGCTCGTCAACCTGGCCGACCCCAGCCTCATGCCCGCCGGGTGGGATGCCTTGAGCAAGCCTGCTTTGGCCGCGCCCGAAGACGGCGTGATCTATGAGCTGCACATCCGCGACTTCAGCGTCAGCGACGCCACCGTGCCGGCGGCCGAGCGCGGCACCTATCTGGCCTTCACTGCCGCCGACTCGGCTGGGATGCGCCACCTGCGCGCCCTGGCCGCCGCCGGCCTCACCACCATCCACCTGTTGCCCGCCTTCGATATTGCCAGCGTGGAAGAAGACAAATCCACCTGGCAAAATGTGGATGAAGCCGCCCTGGCCGTGTTGCCGCCCGACAGCGACAAGCAGCAGGCCGCCGTCGCCGCTATCCGCGACAGCGACCCTTTCAACTGGGGCTACGACCCGTTCCACTACACCACGCCCGAGGGCGCGTACAGCACCGACCCCGACGGCTCGGCGCGCATCCTTGAGTTCCGCCAGATGGTGCAGGCGCTCAACCAGGCCGGCCTGCGCGTAGTGATGGAC
>JBBRZY010000020.1:0-16476 GCA_038252885.1 Anaerolineales bacterium
AACGTCTGCCGGCCGCAGATTGCGCCGCACCTGCTGACGATCTTGGGGCGCTGCGGCGGGCTGACTACCCAGCTTGAGAAGATGCTCTACTGGCGCGACTGCAAACCGGAGGCTTACGCTCGGATTGACAAGTTCGTGGCGCTCAACGGCTTTCTGGCGGGCAAGCTGGCGGGGCTGAAGGCGGCCGACGCGTTCATGGACCTGACCTTCACGTCGGTGAACGGGGTGCTGAACGCGGTGACGGGCGAGTGGGAGGTCGACCTGCTGCGCGCGCTGGGCTTGCCGCTGGCGAAGCTGCCGCGCGTGGTGACGTCGGAGACGGTGATTGGCACGCTGACGCCGGCGCTGGCCGACGACCTGGGGCTGCCGCGCGGGGTGCAGATTTTGGCGGGGGCCGGCGACGGCGCGGCCACCTACGCCGGCTCGGGCATCAACCGCCAGGGGCAGGCGCTCGACCTCTCTGGCACCTCGTGCGCGCTGGGGGCCTACTCAGACACGTTCTTGCCGGATGTGCACGAGCAGTTGTTTGTGAACATGAAGTCGCCCACCGACCCCGGCTGGTTTGTGATTTACATCAACCACTTTGGGCTGACGCACCGCTGGTTTATTGACGCGTTCTGCGCCGAGATCATCGCGGCCGAGGGGGTGCATGGGGCCTACGCCGCCATGGACGCGGAGGCGGCGGCGCTGGCGGCGGGCAGCGGGGGGGTGCTGGCGGTGCCGCACTTGAGCGGGCAGACCTCGCCGCCCAAGCAGTACACGCGCGGGGCGTGGCTGGGCTTTGGGCTGGGCTACACGCGGGGGCACTTCTATCGCTCGCTGCTGGAGGCGCACGCCTTTGAGTACAGCCTGGCCAAGGCGCACCTGACGCGGCTGAACCCGACGATGCGGTTGGAGGAAGTGTTTGTGTCGGGCGGCGGCTCGCGCAGCGATGTATGGAATCAGCTGAAGGCGGATGTGCTGGACTCGGGCTACCGGCGGCTGGTGGACTCGGACTTGAGCACGCTGCGGGGCGACGCGCTGATTGCGGCCAAGGCGCGCGGCTGGGCGCCGCCGCCGGGCTTTTTGAAGTTCGACCGCGAGTACCGGCCGGTGGCGGCACAGACGGAGCGCTATGCCGAGTTGTTGGCGGATTTTCAGGCGCTGACTGGCGGGCTAGACCCGATAATGGCGCGGCTGTTTGGGCAATAAGGGGATTGCTGATTTCTGATTTTGGATTTCTGATTGACGGCGAAGCGCCACATTGAGATGGCATAGCAGACAACGAAAACGGCGGGTCGGAGCATTGTGCTCTGGCCCGCCGTTTTGTTTCACGCGCTAGGCGCTGGCTACAGGTCGGCGTGGACCCAGCCGAGCAGGCGGGCGGCCTTGCTGCAATCGAAGAAGCTGTCGTGGCCGGGTACTGGCTTGCGGAAGGGCACGTGGGGGTAGGCGTTTTCGGCCAGCTCGACGGTGGTGTAGGTCGAGGTGGTATGTGGGGCCATGATGTTGAAGCGCTCGTGGCCCTTGAAGTCGGCCAGGATGGCCAAGATGCTGGCGCGAGCGGCCTCGGAGATCAGGGTCCAGCCCCACAAGTTGCGGGCCGCGCCGTGGTCGCGCGTGTGCAACACGCTTTCGAGCACGGGCGGCGCGTCGGGCAGGGCGTGGAAGCGCAGGCTGCTGATGGTCATGTCGGGGAAGCGCCGCGCGAACGAGTCGGCCTGCACCTCGCCCACCCACTTCGAGAGCGAGTAGTCATCCTCGTTGTAGGTCGGATGCAGCTCATCTACCGGGAAGTAGTCGAAGTGGCCCATCTGGCTGCCCAGCCCGCCATAGGCATTGACACTGGAGGCCAGCGCCACGTGGTTGATGCCCAACTCAGAGGTGGCATACAGCACGTTGTAGTTGATGGTGGTGTTGTTGGCATATACCACGCCGGGCGGCTGGCCCCACGGGCCGGCGAAGGCCGCCAGGTGGATGACGGCATCGGCGCCGCGAATGGCGTCGGTGAGCGCGGCCAGGCTGTTTAGGTCGACATCGGCGTAGGTGACGCCGAGCGCGTTGGGGTTGGCGGGCGCGCCGGCGCGATCGAGGCCGCGCACGCGGAAGCCTTGCTCAACCAACTGACTGATGACTACCCGCCCGAGGCGGCCGTTGCCGCCGGTGACGACGATTTCTTTGCTCATGCGATGACTCCTGCGGGCTCGCCGTCTAGCGCGCGGAGGCTGGCGGCGGGGCCGGTGTAGAACAGTGAGGTGGAGGCCGGCGGTAACTGAGTACAGAACTCGGCCGTGTTTTGGCCGAGCAACCGGCGATTATACAGGTCGTAGACCACTTCGACCGACTGCGGCAGCTTGAAGGCGCGCGGGCCGCCGCTGGTGGTGTGGGCGCTCACGAAGCGCGGGGTGGCGTAGAGCACATCGCCATCCTCGTTGTAGAGGTGCACCCCGGCGAAGCGGGCGATGCCGCGCAGCACGGGCGAGGGCACGTTGGGCAGCGCCGAGTAGATCGAGTTCCAGGCGTTGGGCGTGCCGGCGTTGAAGGTTTTGACGCCCAGCCCTGGCTGGTTGCGGCCGAGCGAGCCGATGATCTCGCCCAGCACGGTGGCGTCGTCGTCTTCCAGGTGAAAGGTGGGGGCCATCGAGCGGCTGGCGCCCCAGAACAGCTCTTGCGATACGCCCTGGGTGATGGGGTGATCGTAGGCGGTCACGTGCATCATGGGCGTCCAGTAGCTGCTGGTCTGGCCGAACTTGAAACCGGTCAGGTCCGTCATGTGGTCGCGGCTGAACGGGTTGGCCGCGTCGTCTTCGTTGAGGTAGCCGGGCGCGTACAGGAACAGCGCGGTCTTGCCGGCGCGGCGCAACTGCTGCTGGAGGGCGGCGCGGCGGGCGTTGTTCAGGTGGAAGATGTTGAGGAAGATATAGAGCTTGTACTCTGGCAGGCGGCCTTCGAGCAGGTCGTTGAACAAGTACATGTCATGCGGCGCGCCGAAGCGGTTGAGGTTCATCAGGCGCTGATGCCAGATCAGCGGCAGGCTCAGGCCGTTCTTGTTGGCCTCATAGAAGTACGACTCATCGTCGAGGAAGACGGCCACCTCGGCGCTGGGCTTCCGGTCGAACTGCACCGCCCAGTTGCCGATGGCGTGAAAGCGCGCTTGGAGCGCATGGAACTCGTCCACGATGCTCGGGTCTTCGGCGAAGTAGTCGTTCTCGAGCCAGGTGATGCCCTGGGCGTGGGTGAGCACCTCGGCGAAGTTGCGCTTGTAGATCGCCAGCGAGTGCTTAATCGGGTGCATGCGCTTGCGCGGGTCGAAGTTGTTGTGCATCAACGTGTCTTCTTCGAACCAGTAGAGCTTGTTGTGCAGACGCAGCGACTCGCTGGGCTGCATGGCCAGGCCGTCACCGCCCAGGCCGCGGAAGCCATAGGTGTAGGGGCTGACGAAGAAGTCAATGTCGGGCGAACGCAGGGCCTTGGCCAGCCCCAGGTGGCCGCTGCGCTGCACGGTGGAGACCTCCGACGCTGCCAGGCCGACCGGCCCGCTGCCGCGATGGCCGTCGGTGAAGAAGGTATCGTTCCACGACAGTTCCATGATGTAGCCGTAGAACGCGCCGGTGAGCTTGTCGCCGTTGGTCAACTCCTTGATGGTGTGGCAGAAGTCGAGCAGGGTGTCGGCGCACAACTCGGCATAGGCTTCGTAGAAGTCAATGACGTTGCGCTCGCGGTTGGGGTCGCGGAAGTAGTAGTGGCTGGTGGTGTCTTGCTCGTCGCCGGTGGGCACGGCGGCCGTCGCCAGGGTGACCGTTTCTTGGCCCCAGGCGGCCTGCAGCGCGGCGTCGGTGCTGTAGCGCTGGGTGAGCCAATGGCGGAAGTAGGCCACCATCGGCGCGCTGAAGTCGCTATTCGCGATGTCCATCGACGACCAACTCTTGATCCACTCGCCGCAGGTGCCGGTGCACATCTGGTAGCCGATCACGCGGTCGTACATGCCGGCCTGGCGCAGGTGGGCCACTAGGGCGGTCAGCAGGTCTTTGACGTCCTGGTGCCAGACCTTGGAGGCGTAGGAGGCCGAGTTGGCCTCGAACACCGACAGCACCTCGACCTCTTCGGGGTGCTGCTTATTCCACCAGTTGTTGAGCAGGTGGCGGGTCTCGAACATCAGGCGCAGGTTGAACAGCGCCTCCGGGTCGGCGTCCACGGCCTTTTGCAGGCGCGGGCCATTGTCGGTGAAGTCCCAAGTCAAGTCGCTGCCTTCGCGCGGACCAGACCAGTCGTTGTTCAGGCCGTCGAGCGTGTAGAGGTGGACGCCGGCCTGGGCGAAGGCGCGCATGGCCGTTTGGGTCAGTTCAACGCTCTTGGGGTCGGAGAGGGTGAAGCCGCCAATCCATTGCAGGTTGGCATACACCGGCTGGCCGTCGAGAAACAGCGTCGGCGCGCCGTTGTGGGGTCGAACATGAGCTTTCATGGTGCAAATTTCCTTGGCAAGCAAAGGTCGCCGCCCCCCAGCACGGGAGGCGGCGGGCAAAACGTCAGGTCAAATCGGGCTGGCGGTCGGCGCTAGTCAAAGAAGTCTTCGTCGCCGGCGGGCAGGTATTGGCGCGCCTTCTCGACGTTGAAGTCCACGCCCAGGCCGGGCGTGTCCCACACATCAATCAGGCCGTTCTTGACGATGGGGTTGGGCAGGCCGGTGATGATGTCGTACCACCAATCGGGCTTGCCAACCGGGTATTCGAAGGCGATGTAGTTCTGCGGCATGGTGGCGCAGACGTGCACCAGCCCGGCCAGGCCAATCAGGCCGTCATAGATGCCGTGCGGGGCCATGAGGATGCCGTGCAGGTCGGCGTATTCGGCCACCCACTTTAGCTCGGCCAACCCGCCGACGTCTTCCGGGTCGGGGCCGATCACGCGCACGGCCTGGCGCTCGATGAGCTCTTTGAAGTTGTGGCGCAGGTAGACCTGCTCGCCGGTGTGGGTCGGCGTGCTGGTCGCCATGGTCAGGTCGCGGTAGACATCGGCCAGGTTGTAGGGCGAGTAGTCGCCGGAGAGCAGGTCTTCGACCCACATGATGTTCAGGGGCTCCAGCGCCTTGGCGAAGCGGATGGCGTCGGGCAGCACCCAGCCAGGGCCGCAGTCGAGGGTCAGGCCGATCTCGTCGCCGATGACGGCCTTCATGGCCTCGACGCAGGCGATGACGTGCTTGAGGCCGCGCTCGGTCAGCAGACCCTTGTTGGAGTGGGCGGGGGCGTTGATGTACTCGCCGTAGAAAAAGTTGGGCAGGTCGCGCGGCATGGCGCTGTGGAAGCCCACGCTCTGCTTGATGATGGTGAAGCCCTCGGGCGCGGCTACACTCTTGGCGATGTCGGCGGCGTAGTCGTCGGGCGTTAGGAGGGGCCCGCTGTGGCGCACGCCGCCGTTGTAGACGCGCACGCGGTCGCGGGTCTTGCCGCCCAGCAGCTTGTAGACCGGCACACCGGCGGCCTTGCCGGCGATGTCCCATAGGGCCATTTCAATGGCGCTGACGGCGCTGCCCCAGGGCTTGAAGCCGCCCAGCCGGCGGATCTTGAGCATCACGCGCTCGACGTCGGTGGGGTCTTCGCCCAGGATGAACTGCTTGTAGAACAGCACATGCGGCCGCAGGTAGGGCTTGGCGTTCTCGGCCTGGCCGTAGCCATAGATGCCTGCGTCGGTGTTGATGCGCACGGTTGGGTTCTGGCCGATGACGGCGCACTTCAGGTCGGTAATCTTCATTGCAAATTCCTTAGTAGTTGTTAGGGCTGCCTTTTACAGCCGCGATAGCTCGGCCCGGAGCTTAGTCCCAGCTTCGGCCGTCAACGAGCGCGTTCATCACTTCCGGAATGAGGGTCATACCCAGGCCGGGGCCGTCGAGCACTTTGAGCTTGCCGTCCTTGATGGTCGCGCCTTCTTCGCACATGTTCTCATACAACTGCTGGGTGACGGGCTGGCGGCTTTCGGTCATGACGAAGTTGCGGACCATGGCGCCGTAGTGGGCGGTGGCCACCAGGTGCACGTAGCTGCCAGCCATGTGGGTGATGAGCGGGATGTTGTAAATCTCGGCCATGTCGGCGATCTTGCGGCCGCCGGTGAAGCCGCCGATGAAGGCCAGGTCGGGGTGCATGGCGTCGACCGCGCCGTTGGCCATGAATTGCAGAAACTCGGCCGGATGCTCAAGCTTCTCGCCGGTCATCACGCGCACCTTGGCGGCCTGGCGGTAGTGCTTCCAGGTGTCAGAGTACATCACCGGCAGGCCGTCTTCGACCCACAGCGGCTTGGCGGCGGCCAAGGCCTCGGTCAGGCCCACGGCGCTGGCCAAATCCCACTCGTTGTGGCAGTGGACGATGAAGTCGTAGTCCCAGCCCAACGCTTCACGCAGATTTTCGTAGCCGCGGCGGATCAGGTCGAGGTCGGTTTGCTTGAGCATGGGCGCCAGAAAGCCGCCGCGATGGCGGACGGGGTCCATGCGGCCGCCCTGGTAGTTGAGGCCCTCAAAGCCGATCTTGTACACGCGGTAGCCCAGGGGGTTGGCCTTGAGTTCGGCGGCCCAATCGCGGCAGGCGATCGGGTCAAACCAATCGACCGGGCCGGCAACGTTGATGTACATCTCGATCTCATCGCGGAAGCGGCCGGTGAGCAGCTTAGAGACGGAGGTGTTGAAGACCTTGCCGGCGATATCGTACAGCGCGTTTTCGATGCCGCTGACGGTGGGGTTCTGCACCCAGTGGGCGTGCCATTGGGCCTGCATGCGGGTCATGTAGGCGTAGCACTTCTCGATCTCCAGCGCGTCCATGCCAATCAGGCGGTCGCGCATGAAGTCGAGGTAGCTCTGCACCATGTTGGCCGGCAGCCCGGCCTCGCCAATGCCCTCGATGCCGGCGCTGGTCTTGACGCGGATGATGGACTGGATACTATGGTCTTTGAGCTTGTAGACCTGGATGTCGGTGATCTTGACCTGGTTGCGTTCTTTTTCGGCGAGCGTCTTGAATTGTTCGGTGGTCATAATCGGGGCCTTAGTTCTGGGCGGCGGCGTCAATCAGGCCGAGGCTAAACAGTTCGTCCCACAGCGCGGTGGGGATGGGCGTATCTTGCGCTTGCAAGGCCTGGTCAAACTCGTTGACCGAGTTGGCCCCGACGACGATGGAGGTGATGGCCGGCTGGCGCAGCGGGAACTGCGCGGCGGCAGTTTGCAGTTTGACGCCGTGCCGGGTGCAGATGTCTTCCAACTGCTGCACGCGGGCCAGGATGTTGGGGGGCGGGGGGGCGTAGTTGTAGGTGAGCGGGTTGCGCGCGCCGGTCGCCAGCACGCCGCTGTTGTAGATGCCGGCCGCAAAGAGCTTGATGCCCTTCTGCTGGCACAGGTCGAGCAGCGGGCGGGCGGTTTGTTCGAGCAGCGTGTAGCGCCCGGCGACCAGCAGGCAATCTACGTCGGCGTGTTGGGCAAACTCGGCCAGCGGCTCCCACGAGTTCATGCCGCAGCCGACGGCCTTAATGAGGCCCTCGTCGCGCAATTGGTACAGCGCGGGGAAGGCCACGTCGAGCGCCTCTTTGGTCAGGCCGTCGGGATCGTGCAGGTGGCAGATGTCGAGGTAGTCCAGGTGCATCCGCTGGAGGCTGCCTTCCACGCTGCGGCGAATGCCGTCGCGGGTGAGGTCATGCGCGATCTGGTTGTCCGGCAGCAGCGCCCAGCCGGCCTTGCTGGCGATGAAGTAGCGGTCGCGCGGGTACTCGGGCAGCACGCTGCCGATCCAGGTTTCGCTCTCCGAGTGGCCGTACATCGGCGCGGTGTCGAAATAGGGCTTGGGGCCGGCCAGCAAGTGGTGCAGCAGTTCGAGGACGCCGGCCTGCGTGGTGGAGGGGTTGATGGGCCAGGTGCCGGTGCCTAAGCAAACGCGCGGGATGGTCCAGCCGGCCAGGCGGGAGGTGGGCATAGTGATCGCGACCTTATAGGGGGAGACTAGCGATTGACCGAAATTTCTGGCACCCAACCGAGCAGCCGCTCGGCGCGGGAACTGTCAATGGTCGAGCCGTACTCGGACAGCGTGGGGCGGACGGCCGCGTCAGGAAAGTGACGTTCGAGGTAGACGCGGGTGGGCAGGCCCATGCTGGAGTCGCGCGCCGCCGCCATGAAGACGGTGTGCGAGCGCGGCGGCAGTGGGGCGGTGGCCCCCAGGTAGCAGGCGCGGACGGCGTCGGCCAGGGCCACCCAGGCGAACAACGCGCCGAAGGGCACATCGGGGTCCATGAGCGGCATTTTGGCGTAGTTGCCGGCGTTGGCGATCAGCGGGAAGCGGAAGCTTGCCACGGTTAGGCCCCAGTGGGTGCAGAACGTGTCGGCGCAAATTTCGCCCACGTACTTCGACAGCCCGTAGTCGTCTTGCGGCGACACCGGGTGGTCTTCGTCGACGGGGAAGTATTCGTATTGGATGGGGGTGCGCGGCGTGACGGTGTGGTTCACTTGCAGGCTGGAGGCGATGACCACGCGCGGGATCTTCAGGCGCGCGGCGGCCTCCAGAATGTTCCAGGTCATGCCGACGTTGTTGAAGAAGGTGTGGCCGCTGGGGTAGATGCGCTGCGAGGCGATGGCCGCCAGATGCAGCACGGCGTCGGCCCCGTCGATCACGTCGTAGACTTCGCCGGCCTCGCGCAAGTCGGCGCGCAGGTATTGCACGCCGGGTTCGAGCACGGTGGCCGGCACGACGTCGACCGCGATGACTTCGATGCCCAGTTGGCTGAGATAGGTGACGGTGGCGGCGCCCAATAGGCCGCGCGCGCCGGTAACGACCATACGCATGGGGTTAGGCCGCCCTACCGCGCTCGATCATGGTTATGGCCGCCTTGAGGTAGCCCATGGCGAAGGCCATGCCGGCGTGCCACGGCGCGGCGCACTGCATTTGGGGCGTGTGGTCGGGGATCAGCACGCCGTCAAAGCCGTTCCGGTCCAGGATGGTCAGGAGCCGGATCATGTCGGTGTCGCCTTCGTCCACGAAGGTTTCGAAGTAGTGCGGCACCTTGCCGCGCACGTTGCGGAAGTGGATGTAGCCCACGCGGCCGGCGCGGCTGATCGCGTCGACCGTCTCGTAGATGTCGCCCTCGGCCATCTCGGCCATGGTGCCGACGCACATCTCCAGCGTGTTGGCCGGGCTGGGGTGGAGGTCGAGAATGTGCTGGTAGCGGGCCATGGTGTATGACAGGCGATGCTGGCCGCGCAGCACCGGCATGGGCGGGTCGTCGGGGTGCAGCGCCAATTTGACGCCGGCCTCTTCAGCCACCGGAACCATGATGTTGAGGAATTCGGTGAAGCGGGCCTGGATCTCTTCGTCGGACACGGGCGGCAGCACCTGGTCGGTGCGGGCCGGGTCAAAGCTGTCGGCGTCGTAGACCATGTTCCAGACCATGCCCTGCGGAATGGGCGTCTCTGGCGTTTCGGCCTGCACATACCCGGCCGACACCGCGCCGCCCCGCGCCTTGGCCTGGTACTGATGGCCCCACACGCCGGCGAGGCTGAAGTAGTAGCCCATGACGGGGATGCCCACCCGCCCCATGTCGCGCAGGATGGTCTTGAGGCGCTCGTATTGTTCGGCCTTGCGCGGGCCGTCGAGCAGGATGTCGTACCAATCGCCGGGCGCGAAGTTCTCCAGCGCCTCGAGCGTCAGCCCCTCGGAGTTGACCAGCGCCTTGAGGTCGCGCAGGCCTTCGTAGCTCCAGATCGGGTCGCCGCCCACGCCGTAGCCGTGTCCGGCCAGCTTGCCATACTTGGCCATGACCTGCTCGCCGGTGGGGTTGGCCGGGGCGGGCATATGCGCCACGATGTGCGTCGCGCCGGCCTGCTTGGCGAAGCGCAGGTCGTTGGCGGTAAACATGTTGCGGTACAGTCCCATGCCTAACTTCATCGTTCAGCTCCCCGCTCGCTGGGGCGAGTGGATGGCCGTCAGGCGAGCGCCTAGCCCCGGCCGTGAGCCGGGACAGCTATTGTGCTCCGATAAGGGCACCTGGGCAGGAATATTCGCCTGGCTGGGCGGCCGACCATCGTCGGCTTGGCGAGAGACCTCAGCCAGGGCTTCAGTGTTAAGAACGTTCGGCCGCCTAGCCCTTCAGACCGGCCCCAACCAGCCCCTGCACGAAGTAGCGCTGCAGCAAGAAGTAGACCGCCGCCGGCGGCCAGGTGGCCAGGAAGGCGCGCATCATCTCTGTCGGGTAGTTGGTGGTGCCCATGGGGGTCGGCGAGAAGTCTGACAAGATGACGCTCTGCATGCGCAGGGCAATCGGGTACAGCTCGGGGTGGCCGGCCACGGTCAGGCTGGGCCACAGATAGTCGTTCCAGATGCCCAAGAAGGTGAAGATCACGAGCACGACGATGGGCGGCTTGAGCAGCGGCCCATAGACTTGAAAGATGATGGTGAAGATGCCGGCCCCATCCATCTTGGCGGCGTCTTCATACTCGGTTGGCAGCATGTCAAAACTCTGTTTGAGCAGGAAGATGGCGAAGACCGGCACCCAGCCGCCGATGAAGAGCACCTGCCACGAGCCGATCCAGCCGTGCCCCCCCTGGCCGAGCCAGTTGTTGCCGCCGGTGTTGGGCCACCAGGCCATCATTAGAAAGGTGGGCACCAGCATTAAAATGCCAGGCATGACCATGCCCGACAGGAACAGTAGAAAGACCCGGTTCTTGCCGGGGAAGGTCATCTTGGAGAAGATGTAGCCGCCGATCAGCCCAACGCCGACCGTGATGACCACATAAAACGCCACGCGGATGAGCGTGAAGACGTAGGCGTCCCACACGCCGGCGCCTAGCGCGCGCTTGAACAGTGCGATGTTGAGCGTATTGGGGATAGGCAAGAAGACGGCCTCGAGGAAGCGCCGGTTGTCGGTGAAGGTGCCCAGCGCCATAAACAGCACCGGGTAGATCATGATGAAACTGCTGACGATCAGGAAACCGTAAGTAAATGTTCGAAGTACGAATTGGCGCTGCTTCATGCTTGCCGCTCCTGACCAAGGGTCTGGATAACTAGAAATACAGTGTTGGTTGCGCTGCCAGGCGAATACACCAACAGCCTCAATATCATCTCGAACGACCAAGCCGCGCGAACGGCTTCAAGCACTAAGCGCTGCCTGGGGGCGACGGCAGCGCTGGGGCAGGGGCGTATCTGTTCAGGCGGGCGTCTGGGCCGCCTGAACAGATACGCCGCTCCAGGTTTAGTCAGTGGGAACGAATTAGCCCTTCAGACCGGCCCCAACCAGGCCCTGCACGAAGTAGCGCTGCAGCAGGAAGTACACGGCGGCCGGCGGCCAGGTAGCCAGGAAGGCGCGCATCATCTCAGCCGGGTAGTCGGTGGTGCCGGCCGGGGTCGGGTTGAAGTCTGACAGGATGACGCTCTGCATGCGCAGGGCGATGGGGTATAGCTCGGGATGGCCCGACACGGTCAGGCTGGGCCACAGGTAGTCGTTCCAGATACCCAGGAAGGTGAAGATCACCAGCACCACGACGGGCGGTTTGAGCAGCGGGCCGTAGACCCGGAAGATGATGGTGAAGAAGCCGGCGCCGTCCATTTTGGCGGCGTCTTCGTACTCGGTCGGCAGCATGTCAAAGCTCTGTTTAAGCAGGAAGATCGCAAAGACCGGCACCCAGCCGCCGATGAATAGGATCGGCCACTGCCCGATCCAGCCATGGCCGCCCTGGCCCAGGATGTTATTGCCGCCGGCCAGCGGCCACCAGGCCATCATCAAGTAGGTCGGCACGATCATCAAAATGCCGGGCATGACCATGCCCGAGAGGAACAGCAAGAAGACTTTGTTCCGGCCGGGGAAGTGCATCTTAGAGAAGATGTAGCCACCGATGAGGCCGACCGCAACGGTGACGGCCACATAGAACCCGACGCGGATGAGCGTGAAGACGTAAGCATCCCACACGCCGGCCCCGAGCGCCCGTTTGAAGAGCGCAATGTTGAGCGTATCGGGGACGGGCAGGAAGACCGCTTCTAAGAACCGGCGGCGGGTCGTGAAGCTGCCCAGCGCCATGAACAGCACCGGGTAAATCATGATGAAGCTCGAGACGATCAGGAAGAGGTAAGTGAACGCCCGGAACAGGAACGCACGCTGCTTCATGGTGGCTGCTCCTAACGGGTAAAGTTAGACGCCGTACTGCTTGCGGTACTCGTTGAGCTGCCAGCCAATGAAGGCCAATAGCATTAGGAACAACACCAGCGACTGGGCGGTGCCTTTGCCGAATTCCAGAGCGCCAAACGCGTCCTGCTGGATGCTGTAGACCAGGGTGTAGGTCAGCTCATTCGGGCCGCCGGCACTGATGATCTTGGGCACTTCCCACATCTGCATCGAGCCGATCATGCCGGTGACCGAGATGAAGAGCAGCACCGGCATCATCTGGGGGATGGTGATGTAACGCAGCAACTGCACTTCGTTGGCGCCGTCAATCTTGGCGGCGTCGTACAGGTTCTCGTCAATGCTTTGCAGGCCGGCCAGGAAGAAGATGACTGGACCGCCAATGCCCTGCCAGACCACAAACAGGACGCCGATGATGGGCATCCAGAATTCGCTCTGCACCCAGCCAATGGGCTGGATGCCCAGGCGCCCGATGAGCATGTTGAGCACGCCCTGCGACGAGCCGGCCAGGTAAATCTTCAGCAGCAGCGCCACAACTGCGCCGGAGAAGACCGTGGGCAGGTACCACATGGTGCGGAAGACGCCCTTGAACTTCAGGTTTTGGTTGAGCAGCAGGGCCACAAAGAAGCCGCCGACGATGTTGAGGCCCAGGATGCAGACGGCGTAGATGATGGTGCGCCCAATGACGCGCAGGTAAAAATAGTTGTGGTCAGAGGAAAAGATGGACTTGAGGTTGTCCAGGCCGACGAAGATCGGGGGCGAGATTAAGTTCCACTCGGTCAAGCTGATGCCGAAGAGGAAGATCAGCGGCACGAAGGTCATAATGACGAAGTAGACGACCATCGGCCCGACAAAACTCCAGGCCACGATGGTGTTGCGGTTTTTAAACCACCAAGTTTGGAGCCGCTGAGAAAAGCCGACATTTGGTTCGGCCAGCACGGCTGGCTGCTGCTGCAGTTTAGCGTCCATAAGTTGGCTCCGATGCGCTCACGGCTCAGAATTTAAAGGTGAGACTTAGTATACATGGGTGTGGGTAGTACGAAAACCAGGCTCGGGCGTAACAACTAACCTGGCTTGAAAGTCAAACGGGAGGGAGCGCGCGGGTGGCAAGGCGGAACACACGTCCAATTCGGCAGCCGGCCCAGCCTCGGAGGAGGCTGAGCCGGCTGATTTAGGACGGTGAGACCGGGGTTAGCCGGACTTCTTCACCAGGCCTTCGATGGTGGTCTGCAGCGTGTCCAATTCGGTCTGGATCGCGGCGACGTCGAGCTTGCCCTTCCAGATGCGGCCGTAGCTATCGTTGAAGGCCGTCCAGATGCGGGTACCGTTCTTCGGCCAACCGGGCAGCGGGCCAGAGCCGCCTTCCAGCAGGACGCGCATGGTGGTGCGCACGATGGTCTTGGCGGTATCGGTGCCGTACCCGCCGAGATCGTCGTAGGTCTCATACTGCTCGAGCAAGGACTTCAGGGCCGGGATCCAGATGCCGGCGTTCGCCGCCAGCCAGGCCTGGGCCTTGGGGTCCGTGGTGGTCTGCTCGACCAGTTCGATGCCCAGGTCGGGGTTGTGGCCGCCCTTGAGCGGGGACTCGATGTCGTTGCCGATGACGATGGTCGCCGGCTTGCCGTTCGGGGGCAGGGGGAACTCGATGGCGGTGGCGTTGACGTTGCCGGCGCCGACCGAGGTGGCGTCGTTGTTCCAACCGGGCTTGAGGGCGATGACGCCGTCATTGAAGAGCTGGCCCGAGCCGCCTTCGCTCTCCGACTGGAGGATCAGGTTCTCGCTCGACGACCACATGAGGTCGTTGTGGAAGGCCCAGGTGTCGGCCGCGCCGGCGATATTGGCGGTAGGCACGCCCAGGTTCGAGCCGAGCGGGGCATTGTTCGAGTTGAACCAGTTCAGGATGCGCATGGCCTGGCCGTACGAGTCACCACCGGGGCCGTAGGTGTAGTAGGAGGTGTTGCCCCACTTGTCACTCACGTTGCTCTCGGAGATGGCCTGGGCCAGGGTCACCAGCTCGTCCCAGGTAGCGGGGAGCTTGGTCGGGTCCATGCCGGCCTGCTCAACCTTGTCCAGGTTGATGAAGAGGACGTCGGCACCCGAGGACTTGGCCAGGCCGTAGACCTTGCCGTCCTTGGTGGCGCCGGCGACGGAGCCTTCGGCCAGCAGGGCGGCCTTATCGGCGGCCACGGAGGCGAAGACGTCCAACTGCACGAACTCGTTCACGTACGCTTCGCCGTAGGTGGTATCGGGGATGATACCGGCGGCGAGGCCCATCAGTTGGTTCTGGCGCAGGTCCCAGTCCCAGCTATGGGTGGTGATATTGAGGGTGACGCCGGGGTGCGCGTCCACGAAGGGCTGGAACTTGGTGCGGGCGAGGCCGCCCCAGTTCCACATCTTCTTGAACAACTCGTTGTCCGGATCAGCCTTCCAGTCGGCCAGGGCGGCCAAATCGGGGACGTCCGTGTTCCACCAGACTTCCATCACGGCCGGCGCAGGCACGGCAGTGGGCGAGACGCCAACAGCGGTCGGCGCCGCCGTCGGCGTTGCCTGGGGGGCGCAGGCCGCCAGCAGGCTTGCGCCCGCGGTGATGCCTGCAGCCTTGATGAAATCGCGCCTCGAGATCAGTTTCCTATCCATTTGCTTGCTCTCCTCCTTGATATGCGGCCCCAATCGATTGGTCGGAGCTTAATCCAGCATGCATGCCAAGCCATGCCGGGTCAAGAACAGGAAGTAGAAATGCTCGTCAGCGCGCATAGCATCCGGAATTAACCCGTAACTAGGCACCAAGGACTTCCTGATTGCCTATTTAGGGTGGTGCGCGTACTTAACTTTTATGCCGACTGTGCATCTCTATGACGCTAGCATACTGAAAAACAAAAAATTGTCAACTCATAATAAAAAACCTGTCAAATCGAAGCACCGATGGCGCTAACCAAAACCCCCATTGCTACTACCGCAAAATGGTTTATACTGCCCACGGGTGGCCCAAACGTAGGCGGGGCACCCCGCTGAATCCCACCTAAACCAGGTAAACACTGCTCCTATGGCGTCTAAACCACCTGCCGGCGTGCCGGTTCCGAAAGGCCGTAAACACGCGCCGCGCGCACCGCGTCAACCCACCGTGGTGCGCCAGCCGCGCACTTACTATCACTTGCGCCGCGGTATCAACACCATCGCCAACGCCGTCCGGCCCACGCTGGGCCCGCTGCCGCGCCTGGTGCTGATGGAGGGCCTGCGGCGTGACTTTGCGCCGGAGTATCTCGACGACGGCGCGACCATCGGCCGGCGCATCATCGAAATCACCCCGCGCAGCAAGGATGTGGGCGCGATGCTCTTGCGCCATGCCCTGTATCAGATGCAGCAGGAGGCCGGCGACGGCTCGGTGACTATGGCTGTCATGTTTCAGGTGATGGTCAATGAAGGCATGCGGTCTATCCGGGTGATGGGCACCAACGCCATGCTGCTGCGGGCCGGGTTCGAAAAGGGGCTGGCGGCGGTGGTGGCCGCGCTCAATCAGAACGTAACGCCGCTGTCGCGCAAGGAGCACTACACGACGGTGGCGCGCGGGTTGGTCCAAAACGACGGCGAATTAGCCGAAATGATGGGCGAAATCTTCGATATTGTGGGCACCGACGGCCTGATTGTGGTCGAGAAGGGCAATCGCTCGGGGCTGGAGCGCGAGTATATTGAGGGCACCTACTGGCACCTGAGCGGTTGGTATTCGCGCCGCCTGATCACTGAAGTGGCCGAAGAGCGCACGGTGTTCGAGGATGCCGCGCTGCTGATCAGCGATGTGGAACTCAAGGAGCCGGAAGAGCTGATCCCCGTGCTCGAAAAGTGCGTGAAAGCCGGGGTTAAGAAGCTGGTGATCGTGGCCGGCGGGGTGGGCGACCGGGTGATTGGGCTGCTGGTCAACAACAACAAGGCCAAAACCATCGAGACGCTGGCGGTGCGCACGCCGCGCGTGGGCGAGGTGCAGCGGGTAGCGGCGATGGAAGATATCGCCATGCTCACCGGGGGGCGGCCGTTCTATTCGGCCACCAAGCGGCTGTTTCAAGACTTTGAGGTCGCCGACCTGGGCCATGCGCGGCGCGCCTGGGCCACTCAAAGCCTGTTTGGCCTGTACGGCGGCAAGGGCGATCCGCGCAAGATTCGCCAGCACATGGTCTCACTGCGCGCCCAACTGCCGCTGGCCGAGCTAGATTTCGACAAGAAGATGCTGCAAGAGCGCATCGGGCGCATGTCGGGCGGCACGGCCATCCTGCGGGTGGGCGGCTATACCGAAACGCAACTCGACACGCGCACGGGGCTGGCCCAGCGGGCGGTGACCACGCTGCGCGGCGCGGTGCAGTCGGGGGTGGTGGTGGG
>JBBRZY010000021.1:0-16347 GCA_038252885.1 Anaerolineales bacterium
ACTTGCCGGGGACTACGGGCCCTGAATCTGGGGCGCCGCCTTTGCGCGGTTCATTGTTTTGTTTTTTCGTTTCGGCGCCGGCCCCGGGCGCTCGCCCGGGCGGGCTGGGCGCCTCTTATTTGCCTCCCCTCCTATTGTGCGTTATCCTTGCCCCACGTCGTCCCAACCCAACTGTGAGTCGCGCTCGCCATGTATCTGGCCATTGACGGTGTTATCGGGGTCGGCAAGACGACCCTCACGCGTTTGCTGCAGCCAACCTTCGGCGCCGAAATTCTGTTAGAAGTCTTTGAAGAAAATCCCTTCCTGTCTGACTTCTACGGCGACCGTGCGCGCTATGCCTTTCAGACACAGATTTTCTTTCTGCTGTCGCGCTATCACCAGCAGCGCGCCGTGCCCGACCTGCTGACGCGCGGCCCGCTGCTGGCCGACTACACGTTCGCCAAAGACGCGCTCTTCGCCCGCATCAACCTGGGCGGCGACGACCGCACGCTGTATCACCGCCTGCACGACGCGCTGGCCGAAAAGATCCCGCGCCCTGACCTAACCGTGTATCTGCGCGCGCCCACCCCGGTGCTCATGGGCCGCATCTTCCGGCGTGACCGCGCCTATGAGCGCCAGATGGACCCGGCCTACATCGCCGCTCTCAACGACGCCTACGACGAGTTCTTTGCCGCCACACCCGACCCGGTGCTGACGATTGATACCGAGCCGCTCGACTTCGTGAACAACCCGGCCGACCTTCAGACCGTGGCCGAGCGCATTCAGGCGGCGTTGGGTCTGGGCGCCATGCAGGTGCGCCTGCCCCTCGGAGGCGCGGCGTGAGCGCCCCCCCGCGCGGCGCGGCCGGGCGTGAGACGCCCATCGAGCGCGCCACGCTGCTTAAGATTGCCAAAGACGCCGCCCAACAGCGCCTGAAGGCGCGCCCCAGCCTGCTCTCTGCCTATGTGATCGGCTCGGTGGCCGCTGACGAGCCGCTGCTGGGCGGCGCGACCGATATTGATCTGGTGCTGATTGACGGCGCCGTGCCGGCCGTGGCGCGCGAAGTGGTGCGCCTGACCGATCAGGTGGCGCTCGACATTCAGTACCGCCACCGCGACGAGTACACCAACCCCAAGCTGCTGCGCGTGCACCCCTGGCGCGGGCCAGAGATGGCCGAGCCGCTGTTCCTGCTCGACCCGACCCACTTCTTCGAGCTGGCCCAATCGAGCGCGCGCGGGCAGTTCCACCGGCCAGAGTATGTGGCCACGCGGGCGCGCACCTTCTTGGCCTGGGCGCGCGGCGAGCTGCACATCGGCCTGCTGCCGGGCGCTGAGCCGGAGGCGGCCGTCAGCGTCGCCAACTGGTGCAACGCCCTGCTGTATGCCGCCAACGCCGCCATCGTGCTCACCGGCTTCCCGGGGGCTGGGCGGCGGCTGGTGCTCAAGCTGGAGGGCGCGGCCGGCAAGCTCAAGCGCCCCGACCTGCACGCCGATTTTCTGGCGTTGTTCGGCGGCGACCGGCTCGAGCGGGCCACCGCCGAGGCGCTGCTGGTGGATTGGTTGGCGGCCTACCGCGCCGGCCAGAGCGGCAGTGATGAGCTCATCCACCCGGCGCGGCGCACGCTGTATGAGCGCGGCTTTAGGGCGCAAATTCAGGCCGACCGCGCGGCCGAGGCGCTCTGGCTGATGCTGGCTACCTGGAACGCCCTGCACCTGAACGCGCCCAACGACGCCGCGCGTGATGAGCGCTGGCTGGCCTTCCTGGCGCAGTTGGGCCTGGCCGAGCTCGATAGCTTCGACGCCCGCGTGCAGCAAGCGGTGGATTACGTCAGCGCAGTGGATGTGCTGGTTGAGGGCTGGGCCGAGCAGAACGGAGCCTAGCGCGCATGAAGAAATTTATTGCCGTGGCCGGCAACATCGGAGTGGGCTAATCGACCCTGGTGACGCTGCTCAGCCAGCGCCTGGGCTGGGAGCCGTTCTACGAAGCGGTGGCCGAGAACCCCTACCTGGCCGACTTCTACCAGGACATGCGCCACTGGAGCTTCCACTCGCAGATTTTCTTCCTCTCCAATCGCCTGCGCTCGCACCGCCAACTGCTCGACCATCCCACCTCGGTCGTGCAAGACCGCTCGGTCTACGAAGACGCCGAAATCTTTGCCCACAACCTGCACGACCAGGGCGACCTGGGCGACCGCGACTACGCCACCTATCGCCAGTTGTACGAGGTGCTGACCGAGTTCCTGCCGCCGCCGGATTTGGTGGTCTATCTACGCGCCTCGGCCGAGACGCTCAGCCAGCGCATCACCCGGCGCGGGCGCGACTACGAGCGCCAGATCACGCCCGACTACCTGGCCCAACTCAACCGCCTGTATGAAAGCTGGATCGAGGCCTTCAGCCTGTGCCCGGTGCTGACCGTGCCGGCCGACGACCTGGACTACGTGGCCTACCCCGCCCACCTGGAGTTGGTGGTGCAAAAGGTGCTCGACAAGCTCCAGGGCAAAGACGAGGTGCGCTTCGAGCGCGAAGAAGTCGAGCGCGCCCACGGGCTGAGCTAACCGGCAAAGCCATTAACACGAATGATCACGAAGGGGGAGAGGTGGGGGTTGGGTAAGCAAGTCGGCGGGCGAGGCCGGCGGTGGGTGATAGAGCGTGGCCCAGGCGCGGGCCGGACCACGGCACGGAACACGAATTTTCACGAAAGTATGTGGAGACGGCGGTGGGCCGGTAGCCGCTGGGGGGATGCCAGCATGGGTAAGACCGGGTGTCTCGCGACCACGGTCTAACCTCAAACTTCGGGCATTTCCCACCGTTTTGCCTGCCTTTTTCTCTTTCGCTTTCTTTTTTCTCTCCCTGCTTTTGGGCCAACAAACCAGTCTTTAACAATCGGCCCCGGTATGCTATACTGCGGCATCGTCGTGGGACGCTCCCCGGCCGGTACTGGTCGCGCTGTGGGCGTCTTTCGCCGGTTAAACGCTGGTTTTTGCCCGATGACCCTCTCTTCTAATGGCAACGGCTTGGCTCATGCCCGGCTGGCGCTGCTCTACCAAATCAGCCGCGAAATATCCCCGCGCCTAGACCTGGCCGACCTGCTCCCGCGCCTGATGACGCTGACAGTCGAAGGCCTGCACGCCTATTCTGGCAGCCTGCTGGTGCTCGACGAGCACGGTTTGCCCCGCCAGGCGGCGCTGCTGGTCGACGGCGTCTTCCGGCCCGAGCCGCTGGCGCTGCTGGGCGAAGTGCTCACCTACGGCCTGGCCGGCTGGGTCGTCCGCCACAACGAAGCCGCCTACGTCCCCAACACTACCGCCGACTCGCGCTGGTACCACCCGATGCAGAACCAGCCGGTCGAATCGCGCTCGAGCATCGTGGTGCCGGTGGTGGGGCGCGCGCAAGTGGTGGGCGTCATGTCGGTCGGTCAGTTGACCACCGACGGCTTCACGCCCGACGATGTGGCCCTGCTGACCGCCATTGCCGCCCAGGCCGGTATCGCCATTGAGAACGCCCAACTGCTGGCCGCCGAGCGGCGTGGGCGCGACATCAGCAACATGCTGCGCGAGGTGGCCCGCACCATCAACGGCACGCTCGATCTGAGCCAGGTGCTGCCGCTGATGCTCGACCAGTTGGGCCGCGTCATCAACTTCGACACCGCCACCCTGCTGCTGCGGCGCGGCCAGCGGTTCGAAGTGTCGGCGGCGCGTGGCTTTGCCGACCAGAGCGCTGTGCTCCAGGTGAGCTTTGACGCCGACTCGGGCATCATCAGCCGGCTGCTCACCGAGCGGCGGGTGATCGTGCTGGGCGACGTGCAGCAATCGCCCGAGTGGACCCAGGCCAATATCCCCGAGACGACCCGCATCCGTGGCTGGATGGGTGCGCCGCTGATCGCCCAAGACGAAGTGCTGGGCCTGCTCTCGATTGACTGCTGGGAGCCCAACGCCTACGGCGCCGCCGACGCGCAGGTGGTGGCCGCCTTTGCCGAGCAGGCCTCGGTGGCGGTGCTCAACGCGCGCCTGTTCGCCGACAGCGAGCGGCGCGCCTATGGGCTGCGGGCGCTGGCGACCACCGCCCAGGCCATCAACGGCACGTTTGATTTGGCCAAGGTGCTGCACCTGGTGGTGACCCATGCCCAAGAGTGGCTGGGCATGGAGGGCGCCTCGCTGGCGCTGGTGCAGGGCGGCGAATTGGTCTTCAAAGAAGCCGTCGGGCCGACCTCCGACGCCATGCGCGGCGCGGTGATTAAGCTGGGGGTGGGCATCGCCGGCTGGGTGGCCCAGCGCAACGAGCCGATGATTGTGCCCGATGTGCGTCAGGACAAGCGCTTTTTTCAGGGCCTGGACGACAAGTCTGGATTTCAGACGCGCGCCCTGGCCTGCGTGCCGGTGCGCATTAACAAGCGCGCCATCGGTGTGATCGAGGTAGTCAACCCGGCCACCGGCGTCTTCGACCCGGAGACGCTGCACCTGCTCGACAGCCTGGCCTCGCTGGCCGGCACCGCAATTGTGCAGGCGCAGCGCGTCAGCGAACTGCAAGCTGCCGAAAATCGTTTCGTGGGCCTGTTTGAGGACAGCCTCGACCCGATCCTCATCAGCAACCTCGACGGCGTAGTCACCGACGCCAATCACAGCGCGGTCGGCTTCTTCGGCTACGGCCGGGATGAGCTGGTCGGCCTGCTGATCCACAACCTGCACCGCGTGCGCACCGACTCGCTGGCCGGTGGGCGCTTTGCCCCGCTGCTCAACGGCGAGCCCATCAGCTATGAGACCCGCATCGTCACCAAACAGGGCGTTGAGGTGCCGGTCGAAATCCACGCCAAGCTCATCCAGCGCGGCGGCGAGAAGTTTGTTTACTGGATTCAACACGACCTGTCGGAACGGCTGGCGCTGGAAGAACTGCGCAACGACCTGATCAGCATGATCGTGCACGACCTGCGCAGCCCGCTGGGCAACATGGTCTCGGCGCTCGACATCCTGCGCAGCGCGCTGCCGACCGACGATGAGATGGTAAGCTCACTGCTGACCATCGCCAGCCGGTCGGGCGCGCGTCTGTCGCGGCTGGTGGATTCGCTGCTCGACTTGCGCCGCCTGGAAGTGGGCGAGTTGGGCGTCAACCGCCTGCCGGTGGATATGAGCGCCCTGCTGTACGAAGCGATTGAGCAAGTGCAGCCCTCGGCCGCCGGCAAGGCGCTCGAGCTGCACACCCTGGTGCCGCCCGAGCTGCCCCCGGCTGGGGCCGATGCCGACCTGATCCGGCGGGTGGTCATCAACCTGCTCGACAACTCCATCAAATACACCCCCCAGGGGGGCGTCATCACGCTGGGGGTCAAGCGCACCGGCGGCACATTGACCGTTAGCGTGCGCGATACCGGGCCGGGCGTGCCAGAAGGCGAGCACCAGCGCATCTTCGACAAGTTCATGCGCGTCCAGCGCGAGGCCGCGCCCAAGGGGCTGGGGCTGGGCTTGGCCTTTTGCAAGCTGGCGGTTGAGGCGCACGGCGGGCGCATTTGGGTCGATAGCGGCCGCGGGCCGGGGGCGACCTTCTCGTTTACGCTGCCGCTGGCCACCACCGCCGAGCTCCGCCCCGCATCGTCGCTGACCGACGACTAGGGCCGGCGCGACACTGCCACCGTCCGCCTGGGTTCTGATCGTAAAATGGGGTTTGAGACTTCGTATCTGACTGAAAGCACTTTTTGAGACAGGGGGGTGGGCTGGCCCTCCCCCTGTCTCAAAAAGTGCCGGCTGGCTCAAAACGGCGGCGGATACTAATTCTAGATGGAACCAGCGGCCACCGGCCGGGCCTGGCCCAAACCGCGCCGCGCTGACTGCCAATCCAACGCTATAATTCAATCAGCCTGGCGCACAAATTCACCCCTCCGCACGGGCGAGGGGCCCGGGGTGGGTTCACCCCGCACACATAGGGAAGCAGCATGCAGAAACTCGCTAAAGACGTTTACGTCGAATCTGGCTTTGCGGGCGTCACGGTGGGAGCCATCGTCACGCCCAGCGGCATCATTTGCATTGACGCGCCGACGCACCCGGCCGACGCGCGCCGCTGGCGCATTAAGCTGGCGCAGTTGAGCGACAAGCCGATCCAATATCTGATCAACCTCGACCATCACCGCGACCGCGTGCTGGGCGACCAGTGGTTCGAGGCGCCCACCATCGCGCACGAGCTGACCAGCGAGCGCCTGCGCCAGTGGCCAGAGATATTCAAGGGCGGGGCGTCGGAGGCCGGGGCCGACTCAGACCTGGCGACCGAGCTGGCCGGTGTGCGCGTCATCACCCCGCGCCTGACCTTCACCGAGCGTATGCGGCTGGTGCTCGATGGCCACGAGCTGCTGCTGGCGCGCCGGCCGGGCAACGCCCCCGGCGCCACGTGGGTCGAGCTGCCCAAGGAGCGCATCGTCTTCGTGGGCGACGCCGTAACGCTGGGCGTGCCGCCGCTGCTGCAAGAGGCCAATCTCGAATTGTGGCTGGCGAACCTGGCCGAGCTGCGCAAGACTCGTTACCCGGTTAACACCATCGTGCCGGGGCGGGGCGCGCCGACCGACAAAGCCGGCCTCAAGCCGATGGAAGACTTCCTCAAGCTGGTGCGGCGCAAGATCGAGGCGTTGGCGCACAGCAAGAAGAGCCGGGCCGACACCGCGGCGCTGGCTGAGACGCTGGTGACGCACTTTGCGCCCTCGGCCGCGCTGCGCGAGCACTATGTGCGCCGGCTGCGGGTTGGGTTAGAGCATCTGTATGATCGGCTGGCGGCCAGCGGCAGCGCCTAGCATGAGTTTTCAGCCGCTGGTCGAGCTGACGCGCGGCGGCATCGTCGAGTCGCTGCACAGCGGGGCGCTGGCCATTGCCGACACGCACGGCCGGCTGGTGGCCAGCTACGGCGACCCGTATACCGTCACCTTTCTGCGCTCCAGCGCCAAGCCGTTCCAGGCGTTGCCCACGGTCGAAACCGGCGCGGCCGAAGCCTTCGACCTGCCGCCGCACGAACTGGCGCTGACGTGCGCCTCACACAAGGGCCTAGACCAGCACGCGGCGGCGGCGGCCAGCCTGCAAGCCCGCATCGGCGCGAGCGAGCGCGACCTGCTGTGCGGGACGCACGAGCCGGGCGACGCCGCCACCGCGCTGCGCCTGGCCTGTGCCAAGCAGCCGCCCACGCCCAACCGCCACAACTGCTCCGGCAAGCACAGCGGCATGCTGGTGCTGTGCCGCCACCACGATTGGCCCCTGGCCGATTACGTCAACCCGCGCCATCCGGCCCAACAGCTCATATTGCAGACCTTCGCCGAGGTATGCGGCCTGAAGCCGTCCGACGTGGTGGTGGGGGTGGACGGCTGTTCGGCCCCCAACTTCGCCGTGCCGTTAGTCAGCGCCGCCACGGCCTACGCCCGCCTGGCCGACCCCACCCGCCAGCCGCACCGCCGCGCCAACGCGCTGCGCAGCCTGTTCTTCGCCATGACCGCCTACCCAGAGATGATCAGCGGGCCGGGTGGCTTTGACACCGAGTTGATGCGGCGGCGGCCCGGCCAGTTGGTGTCGAAGGGCGGGGCGGAAGGCTACCAGGCCATCGGCCTCGCCGCCAACGCGCTGCGGCCCGGCTCGCCCGCGCTGGGCCTGGCGCTGAAGGTGGCCGACGGCAGCACCCGCGCCGTGCATGTGGCGGTGCTCGAAGTGCTGCGGCAACTGGGCGCGCTGGACGAGGTCGACTTTGAAGCTCTGGCCGAGTTTGGCTATGGCCCGCTGCTGGCGCTGCAGAACTACCGCAAGGTCGTCACCGGCGAGGCGCGGCCGGTGTTCACGCTCGACTTCTCTGGCCTCGGCGGTGGCAACGGACCCACGCCCGACCCACGCCGGGCCGCCTGATTCTGGGCCGGTGCCGGCGGCGCTCACTGGATGAAACAGATGCGGCTTAGTATGAGGCAGTCGGCTCAGTCTCTGATGGTGCGCTGCGCGCTGGCGTTGAGCACACTGTGGCTGGCCGGCTGCCAGGCGGCGGGGCCGCGCCTCGAAGCGTATGCGAACCCAGCCAAGGGCGTGGCGTTTTCGTACCCGGCCGAGTGGGTGGTGATTGACCTCGCCAGCGACGAGACGATTACGCTGGCGACCGACGCCAATTTGCAGGGCGTCAACCCCGACCTGTTCGAGGGCGGCGACAGTGTGATTGTGCTGGGCGTGGCAGTGCTCGCGCCCACTGATTTAGAGTGGAACGCGCTGACGTTTGTGAAATCGCTGACGGCGCAGTTGGGCAACAGCGCCGAGCTAGAGATGATTGACGAGGCCGCGCTTAAGACGCTGGGCGGCAGCGAGTTCGCCGTGACCGCTTTCCGGGCGGTCAGCCCAGAGCGCCCGGACGAGGCCTCGATCTTCTTTCTGGCGTCGCGCGCCACCGGCGAGTTGTCGCTGCTGGTGCTGGGCGAGACCTCGCGCGACGGCGCGGACGCTTTTCGGCCGGTTTTCGAGGCCGTGCTGGCTTCGCTGACCATCAGCCAGCCCGTCCGAGCGCCCGCCAGCGGGCCGGCCCCGTGAAATTCGGGGCAAATGGTTTAATTTCAGCGGCAATTGACTCATTTCGGCTTGGTATGGTATCATCCAACCCTGTCAATTCTGCGGCTGCCCGCACACCGGGGCGGCCTCGGTTTTTGTAGAAGGATGCACCTATCAGCGCGTCAGAATATCGCCTCAACGAACAAATCCGCGTCCGTGAAGTTCGGGTGATCGGCCCGAACAACGAGAACCTGGGCGTCATCACGATTCAGGACGCCCTGCGCATCGCGCGCGAATCGAACAAAGACCTGGTGGAAGTCAGCCCCACGGCTGTGCCCCCGGTCTGTCGTATTCTCGATTACGGGAAATTCCTGTACGAGAAGTCGAAAAAAGAAAAAGAGGCCCGCAAGGCCCAGAAGGTGATCGAGGTCAAGGAGATTCAGCTCCGGCCCAAGACCACCGACCACCACGCTGGCTTCAAGGTGCGCGATGCGCGCCGCTGGCTGGAGCTGGGCATGAAGGTCAAGGTCCGCATTAAGTTTCGCGGCCGTGAAATCACTTATCCGCAGATCGCCCGCCAGGATCTGATGGACATCGCCAAAGAGCTGGCCGACGTGGCGATCGTCGAGCAGATGCCAGACTTGGAAGGCCGCACGATGCTCATGGTGCTGGGGCCGAACCCCAAGCGCATCAAGAAGGACCCGGTGCCAGCGCCGGCCCCGGCCCAGAAGCCGGACGAGGCCGACGGGGCCGAACCCGCAGCGCCGGCTGCGCCGACCGAAGCAGTTTAGTCTAGCCACCGGGGTGCACTCATGCCCCGGTGAGTTTTGCCCCTCGCTGAGGGGTAGCATCAGAACGGACCGGCGGCAGGCCGGCCGCCGCACAGGAGTGGGAACGTGCCTCGTAAACCGAAGATCACCAGTGGCAAGCAGAAGCTGAAGACGCACAAGGCCACGGCCAAGCGTTTTCGCATGACCGGCAGTGGCATCGTGGTGCGCACCAAGGGCGGCAAGAGCCACCTGCGCCGTAACACCAGCAAGCGCACCAAGGCTAAGCTGTCAGAGATGATTGTCTTGAAAGGGGCCAGCTTCATCAAGCGCGTCAAGCGCCTGGCCCCCTACATGCGCAAGTACAAGGCCAACCCGCCGGCCTAGCGCGTCAGCGCAAACCGGCCTATTTAGTGGCTGGCGATCTGGGGCATTCAACTTGCGATACCGGTTGGTCGATCCAACTGGGCGCGGGCCGTAGGTCGTTGGCAGGAGCAAACGTATGCCTCGTGTAAAGGGCGGTTCTCGCCCACATCTGCGTCACAAGAAGGTTCTAAAGCAAATGGCGGGCAGCCGGGGGTCTAACCACCTGCTGTTCAAGCGCGCCAATGAGGCGCTGCTGCACTCGCTGTGGTACGCCTACCGCGACCGCCGCAACCGCCGCCGCGACCTGCGCCGCCTGTGGATCACGCGCATCAATGCTGCCGCCCGGCTGAACGGGTTGTCGTACAGCCGCCTGATCAACGGGCTGCACAAGGCCGGCATCGTGCTCGACCGCAAGACCCTGGCCGACCTGGCCGTGCGCGACCCGCAAGTGTTTGCGGCCGTCGTCACCAGCGCCAAAGCGGCCTAACGCTCGGCGGCTCACTTTCTGAAACGCCAAACGCGCCTCGGCAACGGGGCGCGTTTTTATTTCTACGGCCCGGCTTCGGCCGCTGTGCGGGTACAATCCGGGCATGAGTGAACGCATCGCTAGCTACACCTTGCCCACCGGCCAAGCAGTGGCGCTCGACCACGGCGACCTGACCGAGGCGGCGGCAGACGCGCTTGTCAACGCGGCCAACACGCACTTGCAGCACGGCGGCGGCGTGGCGGGTGCCATTGTGCAGCGCGGCGGGCGCGTGATTCAGACCGAGAGCGACGCGTGGGTGGCGGCCAATGGCCCGGCCGGGCCTGACCGCCCGGCGCTCACGGGGGCCGGGGCGCTGCCGGCACGGGCCGTGATTCACGCCGTCGGGCCGATCTGGCGCGGCGGGGGGCAGGGCGAGCCGGCGCAACTGCGGGCCGCCTACACCAGTGCGCTGGCGCTGGCCGCCGACCAGGGTTGTGCGTCGGTCGCGTTCCCGTCGATCAGCACCGGCATCTACGGCTTCCCAGTCGCGGCGGGGGCGGCCATCGCGGTGCAGGCCGTGCGCGACTTCTGCGCCGCCCACCCAGAAGGGCCGCCGCGCGCCATCCACTTTGTGCTGATTGATGCGCCCACCGTGGCGGTGTTCCGTGCCGCGCTGGTCGACGCGTTGGGGGAGCCATGATCACATCGCGCGGCAATGCCAAGGTGAAGTTCGTGCGCGGGCTGCAAGCCAAACGCAGCGAGCGCGACGCCCAGCACCTATTTGTGATCGAGGGCGTGCGGCTGGCCGAGGAGGCCGCGCAGGCCCAGGCCGTGCCGCAGTTGGTGCTGCACACCGAGAAGCTGGATGCGCGCGGCACGGCGGCGGTTGAGGCGCTGGTGGCACTGGGCGCCTCGGTGGAGGTCGTCACCCCGGAGGTGATGGCCGCGGCCGCCGACACGCTGACGCCGCCCGGCCTGCTGGCGGTGGTGGTCAGGCCGCAAGTGGCCGTGCCTAACCCGCTCACGTTCGCGCTGGTGCTCGACCGGCTGGGCGACCCCGGCAACCTGGGCACGGTGCTGCGCACGGCGCTGGCGGCTGGGGTGCAGGCGGTGTTTCTCACGCCTGGCAGCGTGGACCCGTTTAACCCCAAGGTGGTGCGGGCCGCGATGGGCGCGCACTTTCACCTGCCGCTGATCACCGCCGGCTGGGACGACCTGCCGGTGCACCTGGCCGGGCTGGCGCTGTGGCGGGCTGAGGCCGCGTCCGGCGAGCCGTACGACGCGGTCGATTGGCGGCCCCCCGCCGCGCTGCTGATCGGCTCGGAGGCCAGCGGCCCGAGTGACGCCGCCCGCCACCTGGCCCCGCGCCCGGTGCGCATCCCCATGCCCGGCCCGGCCGAGTCGCTCAACGCCGCCATCGCCGCCGCGGTGCTGATGTTCGAGGTCGCGCGGCAGCGGCGGGCCGGCGGCTGACGGCTGTGGGCGGCCCCAGCCAAAACGCCGGGGCTGAAGGGTATAATCAACGCACGATGAAAACGCCCAATTGGTGGCACACGGCGCGGGCGCGTTTCCGCCCGCCGGCCTCGCGCAAAGAGGCTGGCATGTTTGCGCTCCAGCGCGGCCGGCTCAAGAACGGGCTGCGGCTGTGGGTCAAGCCGCGCCCCGCCACCGGCACGGTGATGTTATTACTGCAAGTGCCGGTCGGCTCGCGCCACGAAACCAAAAAAGACAACGGCATCAGCCACTTCCTGGAGCACATGCTCTTCACCGGCACCAAGCGCTGGAACGAGCTGGAAGTGGTCGAGGTCATCCGGCGGCGCGGCGGCGAGAGCAACGCCCGCACCGCCCGCGAAGACACGGTCTACTGGCTGCACCTCAAGGCCGAAGATTTAGAGCTGGGGCTCGACTGGCTGGCCGAGGTGGTCTTTCGGCCCACGCTCTCGGCCGAGAAGTTCGCCAAAGAGCGCCAGGTCATCTTTCAGGAGAAGGGCGGCGAGATCGGCGCGCTGGAGCAGGTGGAGGAGTGGATCGAAGACCTGGGCCTCGGCTCCAACGTCTTCCGCGCCGTGCGTCACCGGCTGTACCCCAAAAGCTCGCTGCTGCTGCCCGTCATCGGCGACGACCGCTCGCTGCGCCGGATTAAATATGAGCACCTGCTCGAGTTCTATCAGCGCCACTACCAGATCAACAACATGACCCTGGTGGTCGTGGGCGATGTGACCGAGGCGCAAGTGCGCGCCGGGGCCGAGCGCTACTTGGGCGGCTTCGAGGCTGGCCCGCTGCCGCCGCGGCCCAGCACGCCCCCGGCCATGCCCAGCGGCTTTAGCCTGCGGCTGCGCGGCCCGAACGTCAACGACCAGGGCCAGATTTTGCTGGGCGCGCCGCTGCCCGGCATGAACCACCCCGACCGCTGGGCGCTGGGCGTGCTGGCCGAAATTCTCGACAATGTGCTGACGCAAGACATTCGCTACAAGCGCGGGCTGGTGTATGGCATTGACGTCTACCAGGCGCTGTATACCGACGTGGGCTACTTTGTGGTCTACACCGTGGCCGACAGCGCGCGCTTCCCTGAGATTTTGGCGGAGGTGGAGGCGCAGATTGGGCGGGCGCTGCGCGGCGAGTTGGACGCCAAGACGGTGGCCGAGGCCAAGTCGGCCATCCGCGGGCGGCTGCTGCTGGGCATGGAGAGCAACGCCGACTTTGCCTGGTGGCTGGCGGGCATGAGCCTGATTGTGGGCGAAGGCCAGGGCCAGGTGGTGCCCAACCTGTTTGAGATGGTGGACAAAGTGCAGGCGGCCGACGTGGCCCGCGTGGCGCGCGACTACCTGAGCCCCGAGAAACGCTACCAGGCGATCCACCACCCCGGCCTGACGCCCGCCAGCCTGCGCCGCCCCGCGCTCATCACCGCCGGGCTGGCGGCCATGGGGGTGGGGGCGTGGTGGCTGCGGCGCAAGGCGCGCGGCAAGGCAGGAGACGCGGGGGGAAAGCCAGAGGTCTAAGGGAATAGAGGGCCTGAAGGGCAGGCGCGCGGCGCCAGGTTCGTCGGCCGCTCGCAGACTGGTTTTGCCCTTTGACCCCGATAGACCCCTTTGGCCCTTCGGCCGCCGCCACACCGTGTTTGACAAGCCCGCCTGGGCTTGGTACACTGATGACGCTCACGGGGTATGCGACTCAAAGCGATGCCGAATTGGCGTCGCTTTCTTGTCTAGGGCCCAAGCGGCCCTAATCGCAGCCGCCGCCGAGACTGACTGGCGAGGAGGTGAATTATCATGACAAGTGTCACCTTACGACCGAACGAATCACAAGAGCAGCTGTTCAAGCGCTTTAAGAAGAAAGTGATGCGCAGCGGCTTGCTGAGCCAACTGCGTAACAAGCGCTGGTTCGTTTCCAAGAGCGAAGTCCGCCGCATTGAAAAGAAGAAGGCCATCCGCCGGATTAATAAGCGGAAGCGCCGCGATAGCGAAGACTAGCACCCCAAACGGCCCGGTCAGATTGACCGGGCCGTTTTTGTTTGCCGAACAGGGATGCCCGCGCCGACGAAAACGAGCCGGGGTGGCACGCCAGTGGGCCGCGCCGGCCAACCAGAGTTGCGCATTATTCAACATTGCCTATGATCACGCTGCCGTAGGCATATACGCCAATCTCAAGGAGAGGTCCATGTCGGTCAAGTTTAATTACCTCACGTATCCGACGATCATAACGAATACCGACTGGCAAAAGAAGAAGAGTTTTCTGGATAAGGCGCGCTCCGCGACCAAGACCGGCCTGGGCGATACCCTGATTAAAGCCCAAGCGGCCTACAAGAAGGTCAATTTCGCAAAAATGGAGGCGGGCTCGGTGCTGGGCCGGATCACCGGTATTCAGGCGGTTACCGACGCCAAGCTGGCGGCGCAGCAGGAACTGGACGGCCCGGTCAAAGTTGCTTTCGAGGCCATCATGCTGGCCTCGCGCACGGCGCGAACCACGTCCACAAATGCGAAGCTATCTAGCACGGCGAAGACGGCCGCCGCCGCCATCTCGGCCAAGCTGCTCGAAGTGGCCGCGAATTTGAAGTCAATTAAGCTCGACGACTTCGACGCGGCGGCCGACAAGTACCGCAACGGGATGATCCAGCAGTCCAAGGGCGTCGTGGCCAAGCTCAAGAATGCCATCCCCAAGGTGGAGCGTTTTATTTCGGAAGCGCGCAAGACGCCAACGTCTGAGTTTCTGAAGGAGGGCATCACGCCCGCGCGCGATGTCAGCCAAAACATCGTCAACATTCGGAAAATGCGCGCCCTGGGGCTGGATGTCGGCAAGGATGTGCCCGATGTTCATCGAAAGGTGCTCGTCAAGTGGGCCGATACGAAGACCGGCCGAATTCTGCCGAAAGAGGCCACCCGCGAACAATGCCTGGCGGCGCTGGACGAGCTCCAAAAAGCCGTTGCCTTCTTCAAGACCATCAACTAGCCGCCCGCCGCCTTGAAAAGAAGAAGCCATCCGCCGAATTAATAAGCGGAAGCGCCGCGATAGCGAAGACTAGCACCCCAAACGGCCCGGTCAATCTGACCGGGCCGTTTTTGTTTGCCGTATTGGGCCTGTCCGACCAACCCTCTCTGAATTGGCTGGGTTGAGCAGTTCAGCGCTCAGATTGAAATTAACCCAGCCGCCGCGCTGCCGCCGCGCCTCCCTCGAATTACCTCCGAATTGCCCTTCACGCCGCTTCCGCCTATAATCTTCTAACCAGTTTCCATCTATCAAGCCCTCAGGTGGTCCATGACGACTGATACCCTGCGGTTTACCAAAGACGAAGCGGCCCGGCTGGCGCGCGAAAACGTTGAAATCCGTGACGAGTTGAAGGCGCTGCGCCAATCGGTGCGGGCGCTCTCGACCCTCTACTTCGTCTCGCAGCACATCACCCTACAGGTCGATGTGATGCAACTGCTGGGCGAGATCCTCGACACGGCCCTGGCGGTGCTCAAGGCCAGCGACGGCTCGCTGATGCTGACCGACGAAGAAACGAACGAGTTGGTCTTCACCGTAGTGCGCGGCAGCGCCGCCGACCGCCTGATCGGCTATCGCCTGCCGGCCGGCACCGGCATCGCCGGCTGGGTGGCCCAGCACCGCGAACCGCAGAACGTGCGCGAAGTGCGCCAGGACCCGCGCTTCTATCCGCAGGTGGACGAGGCCTTTGGCTTCAACACTCGCTCGATGGTGTGCGTGCCGGTCAACCTCGACGACGGCCGCGTGCTGGGCGTGCTGTCGGTGCTCAACAAAGTCTCTGACAAAGAGTTCACCCAAGAAGACCTCGACCTGATTTTGGTGGTGGCGCAGTTGGCGGCCACCGCCATGCGCCGCGCCGAGCGCGCCATTGAAACCGCCGAGCGCGAACGCCGCCGCGCCGCCCTGCTCAACAGCAGCCCCAAGCCCTAGGCCGGCCGCCAGCCCTCGGCATGGATAGCCTGCCGCCCGGCCAAACCATCGGCCCCTACCGCCTCATCAGCCAAATCGGCCAGGGCGGCATGGCCACGGTCTATAAGGCCTATCACCCGGCCATGGACCGCTACGTGGCCCTCAAGGTGCTGCCGGCCAAGCTGGCCGCCTCGCGCGAGTTCACCGGCCGCTTCGAGCACGAAGCGCGCCTGATCGCCAAGCTCGAACACGCCCACATTCTGCCGGTGCACGACTACGGCGAGGCCGACGGCCAGACCTACTTGGCCATGCGCTTCGTCGAGGCCGGCACGCTCAAAGACCGCTTGCAGGCCGGCCCGCTCACGGCCGACGAGATTGACCGTCTCTTCACCCAACTGGCCGACGCGCTCGACTACGCCCACGGCTTGGGCGTCGTCCACCGCGACCTCAAGCCCTCCAACGTGCTGCTCGACCAGCGCGGCAATTTGTTCTTAACCGACTTCGGCATCGCCAAGCTGCTGGAAGGCAGCCCAGAGTTCACCAACACCGGCGCGATGATCGGCACCCCGGCCTATATGAGCCCCGAGCAGGCCCAGGGCACGCGCGTTGATCTGCGCACCGACATCTACTCGCTGGGCGTGGTGCTGTACGAGATGGTGACCGGCCGGGTGCCGTTCGAGGCCGACACGCCGCTGGCCGTGATCCTCAAGCACCTCAACGCGCCGCTGCCGCTGCCCACCACCCTCAAGCCCGATTTGCCGCCCGAGATCGAACGGCTGCTGCTCAAGGCGCTGGCCAAGCAGCGCGAGGAGCGCTTCGCCACCACCGGCGAATTCATCGCCGCCTGGCAGGCTGCGCGGCCGGCGCTGCACGCTGCGGCTGGCGTGTTTGGGCCGCAGACCCTG
>JBBRZY010000022.1:0-16284 GCA_038252885.1 Anaerolineales bacterium
CCACGGGGACAATGCGCTTGACACCGTTGGCGTCGCAAAAAGACTTGAACAGGCGGATGGCCTGGATGGCGCGCAGGATGGCGGGCGCGCGCAGCCGGCCGTCAACCGACATGCCTTCGCTGAGGCGCACGCGGCGGCTAAGCTCATCGGTGATCCGGTAGGCCTGACCCGGCACGAAGTGGGCGACCATGAGGCGGGCAGAGTTGGAGCCGAGGTCGATGATGCCGACGCGGCGTTTGAGTTGGAGGGGCGTATTCATACCAGAGTAAGTGTAGCACGTGTGAAGGCGGTTGACGGGGAGTTCAGAGGTCGGAGGTCGGAGCGGTGCGCCATGGTGAAATGGGGTTCGGTTGTAGGCGCGGCGGAGTTGGCGGTGGGGTGGATGAGGGGAGCGGCAATGATCGGCCGAGACTAGGCTGGCTCTCATGCCGGGCGCAAAGTGCCTATGGTAAGATCGCGGCATGGCCCGGGTGCGCGTCTTTGTCACAGTGGCCGCACTGGCGGCGGTGTCGGTGCTGGTGTGGGTGGGGCTGAACACCCTCACGGCCGCCGGCGGGCCGTGGGCCGCCACGGCCGACAGCGTTTCCACGTTCGTCACGATCTTCCTCGGCATATTCATCGAAGCGGCGCCGTTTCTGCTGCTGGGCACACTGGCCTCCGGGCTGGTCGAAGTCTTCGTGAGCGACGATCAACTCCACCGCTGGATCCCGCGTGACCCGCTGCGCGGCGCGCTGGTGGGCGCGATGCTGGGGCTGTTCTTCCCGGTGTGCGAGTGCGGCGTGGTGCCGCTGACGCGGCGGCTGTTCCGCAAAGGGCTGCCGCTGTCGACGGGGGTGACGTTCTTGCTGGCCGCGCCGGTGTTCAACCCGATTGTCATTGCCAGCACGATTGCGGCGTTCGGCGTGGGGCGGGTGCTCTTTCTGCGACTGGGGCTGACGCTGTTGGTCGCCATCGTCACCGGGCTGGTCTTCGCGGCCGAGCGCCAACCGGAGCGGCTGCTGCAACCGACCGCCTGGGCGCCCATTGCCGGCGGCAGCGGACTGGAGCCAGCCTTGCCCGATGCCGCAGTGGCACATGGGCCGAATAACTGGCGCGCCGGCGTGGGGCGGGCGCTGGTGATTGCGGTGGATGAGTTCTTTGAGATGGGCCGCTACCTGGTGGTGGGCGGGCTGTTGGCGGCGCTGATGCAGACGGTGATCCCGCAGGCGTGGCTGACGGCGGTGAGCGCCGGGCCGGTGATCTCGGTGCTGGCGCTGATTGCGCTGGCGGTGGTGCTCTCGATCTGCTCGACGGTGGACGCCTTCATTGCGCTGTCGTTCGCCGGGACGTTCACGACCGGGTCGATCATCGCATTTCTGGTCTTCGGCCCAATGGTGGACATCAAGAGCACGCTGATGTTTATGGGGGTGTTCCGCAAACGGGCGGTGGTGTTCCTGGTGCTGCTGCCGCTGTTGATGTCGGTGGTGCTGGGCGTGGCGATCAATCTGAACACGGTGTGGTAGGCAATTGGTGTGCCTGGCGGTCTAAACCGCGGCCAGGCCAAACAAAGCCCGCCTGTGCGGGCTGGGAAGGTGGTGCAGTAGAAATGCGGCGGCCAAAACTAGCTAAACACCCGGGTGGGCAGACGGAATGACGCTGCGGACGCAACGCTCGCTGCAAGCGCTGGTGATGGCTGGGTTGGGGCTGTTCCTGCTGCAACGCATTTGGAGCGGCACGCTGTTCTGGTATATCAACCAGCGCTTCACGCTGCTAATTTTGCTGGCGGCGGTGGGACTGCTGGCTTTGGCGCGACGGGTGCTGCCCGCGCCCCGCACGGCTGGCGCTGCGGACCAGGCGCAAGACGACGCGCCCGGGCAGGACCATGAACACGGGCATGACCACGAACACGGCGCAAAATCGGCCGCGCCTCTGTGGGGGTTGCTGTTCCTGGCGGTGCCGCTGGTGCTGGGGTTGCTGGTGCCAGCGCGACCGTTGGGGTCGGCGGCTATTGCCAACAAGGGCATCAACACTCTTGCGCCGCTGACGGCCGGCAGCAGCGCGCCGGTGCAATTGGATTTAGTCTCGACGGAGCGCAACGTGCTCGACTGGGTGCGGGCCTTCAACTACGCCAGCGATCCGGCCGCCTACACCGGGCAGCCGGCGGATGTGACTGGCTTCGTGTATCACGCCAGTGGCTTGCCGGACGGGCAGTTTTTGGTCAGCCGCTTCGCCGTCACCTGCTGCGCGGCGGACGCAACGGCCGTGGGGCTGCTGGTGCACTGGCCGCAGTCGGAGGCGCTGGAAAACAATAGCTGGGTGCGGGTGCAGGGTCCGATGGCGGTCGCGCAGTTTGGCGGCCGCGCCACGCCGCTGATCGAGGCCGACGCGCTGGAAGGCGTGGCCGCGCCGGACCATCCCTACTTATATCCATGAAGTCCGGGCGGTTTGACGTAGTGGCCTGGGGCGCGCTGGGCGCACTGGCGCTGGCGCTGGCCGCGCTGATCGTGGTCGGTGACCGCGTGGGCGCGCAGGTGGCCGGCACCACGCCCACGGCCGGCGGCACGCTGGCGGGTCTGGCCCCGATTTCGATGACGTTTGCGCAGCCGATGCAGGCCGAGAGTGTGAGCGCGCGCTTTAGCCTGGAGCCGGCGGTGGCGGGCCGGATCGACTGGGCCGGCCCAGTGATGCGCTTTGTGCCAAGCGCGCCGTTCGAGCCGGGCGTGACCTACACGGCCAGCCTGGCGGCGGGGGCCATGAGCACGGCCGGGCGGGCGCTGAAAGCGGCGGTCAGTTGGACCTTCACCGTGCGCGCACCGTCTATTATTTACGTGGCACCGGCGACAGGCGGGCCACCAGAGCTGTGGCGCGTGGACGCGGCCGGCGCAACGCCCGCCGTGCAGCTGACCCAAACGGGCGGCCAGGTGTTCGACTTCGCCGCCGCGCCGGACAGCAGCCAACTGGTGTACTCGGCGGTGAACGCGGCGGGCGGCATGGACTTGTGGCGGCTGCCGCTCGACAGCGCGGCCCCAGCGACGATGCTGGTCGACTGCGGCTCCGACCGCTGCACAGTTCCAGCCTGGTCGCCGGACGGCACACGGCTGGCGTTCAGCCGCGAGGAGCAAGGTCTGACGCCCAACGGCCCGCATGGCCCGCCGCGCGTCTGGACTGTGAACATTCCCAGCGGGCAGGCGGCGGCGCTCTACGTCGACTCGCAAGTGCTGGGCTATGGGCCGGTGTGGTCGCCGGATGGCGCGCGGCTGGCGTTCTTCGACGGCAGCGTCAGCGGCATCCGCGTGCTGAGTGTGGCGAGCGGCGAGGAGCAAATTCTCGAGACGTATATGGGGCTGGTGGGCGCGTTCGCGCCAGACGGCCAATCGATGTACTTCAATGATGTGCAGCTGCAGAACGAGCAGGTGGTGTCGGTGCTGTACCAGGCCGACTTCACGACCAAGGCGGTGAGCGTGCCGCTGGGCCAAGGCACCACCTGGAGCGATTACGGCGGGCCGGCCTGGGCGCCGGCGGGCAACTGGCTGGCGATTGCGCTGCGCGATGGCAGCGGCAGCCCAAGCAAACAGCTGTGGCTGATGCGGCCAGACGGCAGCGAGGCGCGCGCCATCACCGCCGACCTGCAGTACACGCACAGCAGCTACAGTTGGGACGTATGGGGCCGGGCGTTGGTGATCCAGCGCGTGCAGCTCGGCGTGCCGTTTCCGCAGCCGGAGCTGATGGTGTGGTCGCTCGCGACGGGCGCGAGCCGCGTGGTGGCGGTGGACGCGACGCTAGCGCAGTGGGTGCCGTAATAATTCCGCGACCTTGACAGACTCCGACGCGGCGTGATATTCTTTGCGCCGTAATGAAAAACGTTTTCAATTCAGAAGCAACCGAGACGCTGCTGGCCGAGGCCCTCGCGGCGCGCGGCTACAAGCTCACGCGCCCGCGCCGGGCCGTGGTGAAGGTGATCGCAGCGGCGGGGACGACCCTGACGCCAGCCGAGATTCACGCTCAGGCGCAGGCGCACTACGCGCAAACTGGGCTGGTGACGGTCTACCGCACCCTCGATTTGCTGGCCGAGTGCGGCGCGGTGCGCAAGCTGCACCAGCCGGACGGCTGCCACTCGTACGCACTGGCGAGCGAGGGCCACGCCCATCACGTCATCTGTCAGGGCTGCAACTCGGTGGTCGAGTTTGACAACTGTGACCTGGGTGCGCTGCTGAGCGCGGTGCAGCGGCGGACCGGGTACAAGATCAGCGGGCACTGGCTCGAACTGTTTGGGCTGTGCCCGGCCTGCCGGCCGGCGGCGCGCTAAGGCGTGGCCGGAAGAGTTATCGCGATGCGCCCACGCTTGATCTTAACATTATTGGCCCTGGCCCTGCTGGTCGCCGCCTGCGGGCCTAGCCCGGCCGCGAACACGCCGTCGCAGCTACGAGTTGTGGCGACCTTTAGCGTTCTGGGCGATTTCGTGCGCGTGGTCGGCGGCGAGCACGTGGCGCTGACAGTGCTGGCCGGCCCCGGCACAGACACACATACCTTTGTGCCAACCGCCGCCGACGCCGCCGCCCTGGCCGACGCCGCCGTGGTGGTCGAGAACGGACTGGGCTTTGAGACCTGGCTCGACGATCTGTATGTGGCGTCTGGCTCGCGCGCGACACGCACCGTGATGTCGGACGGTGTGAACGCGCTGGCCGGCCTGGGCGACGGGGCGCACCAATCGGACCCGCACATTTGGCACAGCGTACCGAACGCCATCGTGATGATCCGCAACGTGCGCGCGGCGCTGGCGGCAGCCGACCCAGCCAACGCAGCAGCGTATCAGGCCAACGCCGACGCCTACACGGCCGAATTGCAAGCCCTGGACGAGTGGATCTTCACCCAAGTGAGCGCCCTGCCCCTGGAACGCCGCAAACTGGTGACCAACCACGACACGTTCGCGTACTTTGCCCAGCGCTACGGGTTCGAGGTGCTGGGCGCGATCTTGCCGACCTCGACCGAGGGGGCGTCGCCATCGGCGCAGACGTTGGCCGCGCTGGTAGAGGCGGTGAAAGCGGCGGGCGTGCCGGCGGTGTTTTCCGAGAACGTCGGCGCCAGCGGCTTGCTCAACCAGGTGGCCAGCGAGGCGGGCGTGCGGTTGGTGGCGACGCTGTTCACCGACGCCCTCGGGCCGGCCGGCTCAGGCGGCGAGACCTACGTTGACATGATGCGGTCCAACGTCACGACGATTGTGGCCGCGCTCGGCAGCTAACGAAGAAGACCATGACTGCATCCATCAACCCAGCCGCTGCTAACGGCCACACCCACAGCCCCGACCACCCCGCGCTGGCGTTGGAGCACGTGTCGGCCAGCTACGGCAAGGGCCAATCGGCGCTGGACGATGTGAGCTTCACCGTCGCGCACGGCGAACGGGTGGCGGTCGTCGGGCCAAACGGCGCGGGCAAGTCCACATTGTTCAAGGTCATCGTCGGGCTACTGCCGCACTTGGGCGGCGACGTACGGGTGCACGGCCACTCGCACCACGCGGGCGATTGCCCGTCCATCGGGTACGTGCCGCAGCGCGACGCGGTCGATTGGAAGTTCCCGGTCAGTGTCAGTGACGTGGTACTGATGGGCACGCTCCGCGCGGTGGGTTGGCTGAAGCGGCCGGGCCGCACGGCGCGGGCGGCGGCGGCGCAAGCGCTGGAACAAGTGGGGCTGGCGGCGCTGGCCAAGCGGCCGATTGGCGACCTCTCGGGCGGGCAGCAGCAGCGCGTGTTCATTGCGCGGGCGCTGGCCCAACACGCCGATGTGCTGCTGCTGGACGAGCCGTTCAGCGGCGTGGACGTGGAGGCGCAGGAGGCGATCTTCGCCCTGCTGGACACGCTGCGGCAACAGAACGTGAGCGTGCTGATCTCGACCCACGACCTGCACACGGCGACGACGCGCTTCGACCGGCTGCTGCTGCTCAACCGGCGCATCGTGGCCGACGGCCCGGCCGACGCGGTGCTGACGCCCGAGCGGCTGACGGCGGCCTACGGCGGCCGGCTGGTGGTGTGGACCGATGGCCGACCGTTGACCGTGGCGACCGACGACTGCTGCCCGTAATGCTCCAATTCTTTCTCGCTCCGTTTCAATACGAGTTCATGTGGCGCGGGCTGGCGGCGGTCGTCATGGTCGGCGTGGTGTGCGCGGTGGTGGGCACCTTTGTGGTGCTGCGCGGGCTGGCGTTCTTCGGCGAAGCGCTGTCGCACGCGGTGCTGCCGGGCGTGGCCGTGGCCTATCTGCTGGGCGGCGCACAGGGACCGCTGTTCTGGGGGGCACTGGGGGCATCGGTGCTCACGGCGCTCGGCATCGGCGCGGTGAGCGGCAAGCAGCGCTTGAGTGAAGACACCGCCATCGGCGTCATCTTCGCCGGGGCGCTGGCGCTGGGCATCGCGCTCATCAGCAGCATCCGCAGCTACAGCGTAGACCTGACGCACATCTTGTTCGGCAACATTCTGGCGATCACTACGGGCGACCTGTGGCGCATTGCGCTGTTCGGCGGCGGCGTGCTGCTGGTGATTGCGGCGCTGTTCAAGGAATTGGTGGCGGTGGCATTCGACCCGGTCCATGCCGCCACGCTGCGGCTGCCGGGTGAGGCGCTGCGCTACCTGCTGCTGGTGCTGATTGCGGTGACGGTGGTGGTGTCCCTGCAAACGGTGGGCGCGGGGCTGATGACGGCCATGCTGATTACACCCGCCGCCACCGGCTACTTGCTGGCGCGGCGGCTGCCGGGCATGTTGGCGATTGCGGTCGCTGTCGGCGTCCTATCGGGCGTGGTGGGGCTGTATCTGTCATTTTACATCGCGGTCGCATCAGGCGCGGCGATTGTGCTGGTAGCGACGGCGTTTTTTGCGTTGGCCTGGGCCGGGGCGCAGTTGCGGGGCCGAGCCTAAGGGGCGCGACGGAGTGGTAGGGTGATGAAAAATTCTTTACGGGTGGGCCTGTGGTGGGCGCTGGCGGCAGCGGTGGCGGCGTGTTCAGGCAGCGGCCAAGCTACAGCGGTGCCGACGGTGGACGTGCCGGTGATCGTGGCGACGGCGACGGCGACGGCCCCGCCGACCAGCGCCACGGCGGATACGCCGTGGGCCGCGTTAGGGATTAGCGGCCGGCTGATGTATAGCCTGGGGATCCAGGGCATCCACCTGCTCGACCTGGCGACGGCGGAAGAGAAGACGATCTTCACCCTGCCCGACAAAGCCTGGCTGACGGCAGCTTCGATCTCGGCCGACGCGAACGTGATCGTGCTGGCCTTCGCGCCGCCGCCGGCGGAGGGCGCGGCGCAGTTGGGCTACACGGCGCTGTACGAGTTGCCGGGCGACTGCCTGACGCGCGCCGTGAGCTGCACGCCGGACGACCTGAACGTGCTGGTGGAGCGGGCTGACCCGCACGAAGCCTTCTTCTCGCCAATCTGGTCACCGGACGGCCGCTACATCTACTTCGCGCACTTCACGCCGTCGGCCGAAGGCAGCGCCACGCCGTTTGCCTACACGCTGGAGCGGCTGCCGATGACGGGCGGCGCGGCAACCGGCCCGCGGGAAGTGGTCTTGAAAGACGCGCTCTGGCCGGCGCTGTCGGCCGACGGCAAGCAGTTGGTCTACGTCTACTCCGACCCCAACGATTACAGCAACCACCTGTTTATTGCTTCGGCCGACGGGACGAATGTGCGCGAGTTGACCGACTCTAGCGCCTTCCAGGCGGTGGACGCGCCGCTGTTTTCGCTCGACGGCCAGACGGTGATCTTTAGCGCGGTCGGTGGTGGCCCGGCGGCGGCGGCGCTCAACTCGCCGCTGGCCTGGCTGGATTTGCTGACCGGCGCGACCGCGGCCGAGGCGTCGTCGCCGGCCCACAATGTGCCGTCGGATTGGTGGACCGTGCCGGCGGCGGGCGGCACCCCAGCGCGGTTGTCAGACGTGTTTGACACCGGCATGTTTGGCGACCTAGCGCCGGACGGCAAATACATGGCCTACATTAGCGCCAGCGGGCTGTATGCGCTGGCCACCACGGGCGGGACGCCGGAGAAGCTCCTGGCCGTGAGCGGCTTCGGCACACTGGAGTGGATTCCGTAGGCGCACAGGCTACGGCCCTGACGGCGAAGTCGATAAGCACTCGCGTCTGAGGATAGGGCTAACGTTAGCCGCCAAACACGCCCCATCGCCCAGAATACAAAGCGGGCGCGACTGTGACAGTGGCGCCCGCTTTGGCTTTGTGCTCAGATGGGAGGCTTAGGAATTCAGGAAGTCGTCCAGGGCTTGCTTGCTGATGCGCACCTGAGTGCCGATCTTCTTGGATTTAATGGTGCCTTCGGTGACCATCAGGTTGATGTCGGCCTCGGTCACCTGCAAGTACGTGGCCGCGTCGGCGGGCGACATGACGGCGGGGGTGGCCGCGGCGGCCATGCCGCCACCGCCGCCCTGGGGGGCCTGCGGCTGCTGGGGCTGCTGCGGCTGGGCGTTCATGCCGCCCGCCAGCGCCTGGTTCATAATGTTGCCAATGCCGATGCCAGCCCCGATGCCGGCCGTCAGACCCGCGCCGCCGGAGGGGTTCTTGGCGGCGTCGCGCATGGCGTCGGCGGCCTGCAGTTGGGTGTAGGTCGCCATGTCGAGCATGCCCATGGCGCGCAGCTCCTCGGCCGACTTCTCCGAGGGCTTGATGCTCTCAATGCCAAAGGTTTTGAGCGTGACGCCGATGGCCTTGAAGTCTTCCTGGGCCTTGGCGCGCACGCCGGCTTGAATTTCCTCGGTCAGCCCGATGATGTCGAGCACCGAGCGCCCGCCCTTGGTGCCCAACTCGCCGAACATGTCGGCCAGCTTGCTGAGCAGGATGGTGCGGAAGCGGCCCTGGATCTCGCTCAGGTTGTAGACACCCTGCGCGCCGACCAGTTGGGTGACGAACTGCTGCGGGTTGCTGACGAAGAACGAGTAGTTGCCAAAGGCCTGCAGCAGCGCCACCCCCAGGCCCATGCCGGGGTTCTTGACGATGATCGGCTGCGGGGTGCCCCACTTGACATCGGGGAACTCGCGCACATTGACAAAATAGACCTCCGCCGGGAAGGGCGTGCGGCCATCGAACAACTTGCCGAGCAGGTTGGTCAGCAGCGGGACGTTGGCGGTGGTGATGGTGGTGCGGCCGGCCGCGAAGGCATCGAGCGCGCGGCCGTCGCGCATGAAGATCGCCACCTGTCCTTCGCGGACGATGACCTGGGAGCCAATGCGGAAGTCGCCGGGGCCGCTTTCGGGAAAGCGGTGGACCAGCTCGTTGCGCATGGCATCGGGATATTCAACGACATCAAAGACACGGGCCATGTGAGTTTCTCCTGTGAGGCGCGAGACCCCAGCTACTTGGTGGCGAGCACTTCTTTGCGGCGCTCGTAAGTGGTATTGGCTTCGCCGATGACAGATGACAGGTGGCGCATCGCCGCCGCCAGGCCGTCGCCGCCGATGGAAGTCTCGACGTTGTCCACGGCCGCCGCGACCTTGCTGGCATACTCCAGCAGCGACAGGTCGAAGTTGTAGAGCTTCTGCAGCTCGGCCTCGTTGACCTTGATGGCGTCGAACAAGCCGGCATAGCCCATCGCGGCGGTCTTGACCGTGTCAATGAAGCGCTGCAGGCGAGTGGCGGCGTCTTGCAGGTCGTCCACAAAGTCAATGCCGCCGCTGGTGAGCAACTGCACCTGCAGGTCAGAAATGCGGCTCAACTGCTCGCTGTAGCGATTGGCGATGTTGTCGCGCAGCATCTTGTCGGCTTCGCGGCGCTGCTCGCGGTCCATGTAGTCGTTGAAACCCGGGATCATGCCGGCAATTTTGCCGAACAGGCCCTGGGAGTCTTTGATCTTGTCGTAGTAGTCAGTCATGCGGAGTTCTCCTTGGTCTGAGACCGGGAACAGCTGAAACGCTAGTCGAGAAAATACTCGGTGCCACAGTACGGGCACTTGACCACGCCTTTGCCCACCAATTTTACCTCGCCGCCGCACTTCTTGCAGTTCGTCAGCTCGCGCAGCTTGGAGGCCTGGGCCGAGTAGAGCACGCCGTCGTCCCAATTGATGTAGCCGGTAAACACGCCCAAACCCACCAGCCGGTAAATCCAATTCTTCAGCTCGTCGCGCGGCACTTGCAGTTCAACGGCCGCATCGCTCATGGCGACTTCGCCGCGCGAGCTCACCAGGTCGAGCAAGCGGCGCTGCTTGGCGGCCATCACATCGGTCTTGGCTTCTTGACCACCACGCACAATCATAAATACGCCAATCGCGGCTACGGGTAGCGCGATAATCCCGGCGATGGCCAGACCCAAGAACAGGGCCGCCAGGTCGAGGTTACTTGTCAGGTAAGCCGGGATCGTGGTGACCGCGCCTAACAGGCAAATTACCACGGCTCCACCGATGAGGACCAATCCAATGATGCGACCGTTATTCATGCCGTCAGGCCTTTGTCACGTTGCTGAGTGGATAAAGTCGGCCCGTCATTAGCGGAAGCCGCGCCCACCGCCGCCGCTGCCGCCCGACGACCGGAACCCGCCACCGCCACTGCTGCGACTGCCGCCCGAGTAGCTGCGCCCACCGCTGCTGGTGCTCGACGGCGGGGGCGTGCTGGTGAGCGTGCGCGAGGCCGAGTTGAGCATGGTATTCAGGCCGTCGCTCATACTTTGCAGGCCGCCGCTCAGGCTGTCGCTCATGCCTTGCAGCGAGGGCGCTGGCAGGCCGCCGGCACCGGGCACGCCGCCGGTTGGGAGGCCATGGCCGAGCGTGCCGGCCGTGGTGCCCATGCCCATCGGCCCCATGAACGGGCGGCCAATCGGATAGTACCAGCCCGGCATCGGCGTGGCAGGTATCTGGCGGAAGCGGTTGATCCAGCTCTTTTCCAGCCCAAACGCAATGGCATAGGGCAGATACTTCTCAAACTGGTCGGTTACCTGCTGGGGGTCGGCGTACTTCTCGATGTTTTGCAGGTAGGTCTTGAAGGCGCGGCTGAGGGCGGCGGCTTCGGCCCCCTTGCGCGTCTTGGCTGGCATGTGCGGGGCCAGGATCATCAGGGCAATCGCCACCACCGCCCCGGCCAGCACCGGGCAGATGAGGGTGCTGGTGTAATCAGACAGCGCCGGCACAGCGAAGAAACCAATGCCCAGCACCGCCACCAGCACAAAGGTGCCCAGGCAGCCATAGCTGCTGCGCACGTTTTCCGGGCTGTTGGGAAAGTGCCCCGCCTTGACCGCCTCTTCGTACAGCTTCTTTTGCAAAGTCGGCAGGTTGGCGTAGAACTTTCCGTTCAGATCGCGGAAGCGCACCGTGTCTTTGGTGCCGAGCAGCCGGTCGTAGAGCAGGCGCTCGTAGGGGGTGAGCGTCGCCAGGTTGGCGCCGGCCATGCGCTGCAGGCTGAATTCCTTGGTCACCAGCCGGGAGGCGCTGGTTTCGGACGACTCTTCAATTGCGAGAAAACCACGGCGCGCCAGGTCCAACATTGTCGCCATGACGTCTTGCAGGTCGGCGCGCTCGTCTACCAGCGTGCCGGCGATGCCCGGCGGCAGGTCGGAGGGCGGATGGTTGATGTATTCGGGGACTGCGTCAATTTTGGGATCGCGGCCGCGTAGATACCACCAGGCCACCAGCAGCGCCCCGCCGCCGAACAAGATCAGCAAGCTCAACGCCGTCAGGCCCAGATCAACCCACGGCTTGGTGTTCTGCTCCCAGGCGTTGCGAACGTCGAAGGCCGACTGCCAGGTGGGCGCTTCGCCGCCAATGGTGCCAGCCGGGAACTGCCCAACCACTTGAATGCCCTGGCTGGGGCCGAGGGTCTCTTGAGCCACGAAAGTGGTGGTGAGGCCGTCGGCGGAGGTCTCGATGGTCATGGGCACGCCGGCGAATTCCGGCGGAACGAGATAATCGGCGTAGGTCAGGCCGGCGCCGGGGGGCATTTGGATCGTGACGGTGGACGCGCGAATCTCGAAGTCGTGCAGCCCAGGCTGAATGGCGTTCCACTGGAACTCGTTGCCCTCGGCATAGCGGCGGATGGCGCCTTTGACAGTGTAAGCCAGCTCAAAGGTGCGCGTCTCGTCCTGCGTGCGGCCCATGTGCCAAATCACCGACACGATGCCGTCACTGCGCTCGACGGCGAATTCTTGGTCATCCAAGCAGCAGGAGTTGGAGCGGCCGGTGTAGGCCACGCCGTTTTCGCTGACGGTGATGTCACTCAGGCCGTCGGTGTTGGTGGTCGACAGCTCAGCGTAGCCTTCGCGGAAGACGCCGCTGGTGAAATTGATGGTCTGCGTCTCGGTGACGCGCAGGTCGCCGTTTTCCTGCACTTGGATGTCAACGTCAAAGCGTTCCCAATACAGGCTTTGCGACTGGGCATGGGCGATGGGCAGCGCGGGCGCGGCGACGAGCGCCAGCAGCAGCACGGTTAGAAGGGCCAGGGGGCGAAGGCGGCGCAAATTCATAAGGTGTGTTGTCTCCCAACAAGTGTGGCGATTATAAGGCAGCCTGAGAAAATGACCAACCGCCAGGGACACCAACCGGCTGACAGTGCCTTGAGCGGTGGTCACAGCGAGGAGGCAGTGCTTGAGCGATTAGGGTTTGGGCGGCCTGGGGAATTTCAATGGCTTTGGCCGCGAATATCACGAATTAATCGAATGGGGGTTGGGTCGGAAGTGGGCAGAGTGGGAGATTCGTCAGGGACGGCGGTGGCTGACAAGTGGCACCTGACCCAGACAGTCGGTCCGGCCTGCTCTTGATTCTGTCGCCCTGCGCTTCGCCGTTTCGGGTCAGGTATAATGCCGCTGTGCGCGGCAAGCGGGTATCTCGGCGGCAGTTCTTGCGGACGGTGGCGATCGTGGCGGCCGGCGGATTGATCCCACCGACGCCCCTGGCGCCCACGGCCACAACCAGCGAAGCGCCAGCTTACTTCGTGCCGGCGGACGACTATCACCGACTGCCGCCCGAATGCTACGCCCAAAACTTGATCCGGCCGTTTGAGATCATTGTGCATTGGGACGGCAACCGGCAGGGGCGCGCGCTGTGGCTGGCGCCGATCACGTTTGAGACGCTGCAATACACGCAGCAATCATCGCATTTTGCGGTAGACTACAAACGCACGTGGCAGATGCTGCCGATGTACCAGACGCTGGTGCAGGAATCTTACGGCGCGCTGGGGTACAACTGGGCGGCGATTAATGTGGAAATGGCCGGCACGGAGTTCGACCAAGCCGAGAACGCGCCGCCGGAAGACGAAGTGACGCTGACGGTGCGGCTGGTGTCGCGGCTAATGGACCACTACGCCATCGCCTTCGCGCATGTGGCCGGCCACTTTGAGCGCGACCCACGGGGCGACAAGCGCGACCCAGGGGTGAAGTTTATGGCAACCTTTCGAGACCGGTTGGCGGCCTACCGGGCCAGCCTGGCGCCGCTCAAGCAACAGGCGCTGGCCGAGCCGGGGATCTAGGCCGCCACCCGACTATAGGAGCAATGCAGATGGCAAAGAAACCTGTCAACCAAGTGCTGGCCGAATTGCTGGCGAGTGTGGAGCACGCCATCGCGGTTACGCCAAGCGGCAAGCTCAAGCTGCGCGACGACGCCACACTTAAGACCAACATCCGCAAGCTGGCTGAGAAGTCGGCGCTGGGCAATGCCGTCGAGCAGGGCACGGCGCGCTGGCTGATTTGGGAGTCGGCGCTGGCGTTGGGCATTTACCCCAGCTCGATCCAGGGGCTGTACGCGGCGCGCGGCCGAGGCGAGTTGCCGGTGAGCTTCACCGTGCCGGCCATGAACCTGCGAGCTATGACGTTCGACTGCGCGCGGGCCGTCTTTCGGGCGGCCGAGCGGCTAGATGCGGCGGCCATGCTGTTTGAGATCGCGCGGTCAGAGATGAGCTACACCTTTCAGCGGCCGAGCGAGTATGTGTCGTCGGTGCTGGCGGCGGCCATTGCCGAGGGCTATCAGGGGCCGGTCTTCATTCAGGGCGATCACTTCCAGGTGAGCCACAAGAAGTATCTAGCCAACCCACAGGCCGAGGTGGATGCGGTGAAGGAGCTAGCGGTGGAGGCCATTGCGGCCGGCTTCTACAATATTGACGTGGACACCAGCACGCTGGTGGACCTCAGCCAGCCGACCATCCCCGAGCAGCAGCGCGATAACACCAAACGCTGCGCCGAGCTGACCGCCTACATCCGCGGACTGGAGCCGAAGGGCATCACCATTTCCATCGGCGGCGAGATCGGTGAGGTGGGCATGCGCAACTCCACCGAGCAGGAGCTGCGGGCCTTCATGGACGGCTTCAAGGCCGACTTGCTAGAAGAGACCGTCAACGGCAAGCACTCGCACAAGACGATCGGCATCAGCAAGATTTCGATCCAGACCGGCACGTCGCACGGCGGGGTGGTGAACCCCGACGGCACGATGGCCGAGGTGAACGTGGACTTTGAAACGCTCAAACGGCTGTCGTTTGTGGCCCGGCAGGAGTACGGCCTGGCCGGCGCCGTGCAGCACGGCGCGAGCACCCTGCCCGAGGATAAGTATCAGCACTTCCCGCTGTGCGAGACGGCCGAAATCCACCTGGCAACTAACTTTATGACCATCTGCTTCAATCGGCTGCCGCCGGCGCTGTTGGCCGAAATTTACGAATGGACCAAGGTCAACGCGGCCGACGAGCGCAAGGCGACCGACACCGAGGAGCAGTTCTTGTACAAGAGCCGCAAGAAGGCCGTCGGCCCGTTCAAGGCCCAGATGTGGAACCTGCCAGAAGAACAGCGGGCCGTCATCACCGAGGCGTGGGAAGCGCAGTTCTACTTCCTCTTTGAGCAGTTGAACATCAAGGGCACGCGCGCGCTAGTCGATCAACACACTAAGACCGTGGCGATCCACAAGTCGCTGGCCGACTACGGCGCGGCCCAAAAAGAGGCCGAGGACGTAAGCGGGCTGGCCGACTAGGCCGGGCCGCCCGCGCACCCATGCCCGCCGCCGACCAGGGCGTCGCCGTTTCGCGCCAGCGCTATCACATCGTCCCGCGCGTCTTGTGCTTTGTGTACTCCGGCACGGATGTGCTGCTGCTGCACGGCGCGCCGGATAAGAAGATTTGGGCTGGCAAGTACAACGGGCTGGGCGGCCACTTGGAGCGCGGCGAGAGCGTGCAGAGCGCCGCCGCGCGCGAGATTTGGGAAGAAGCCGGGCTGAAAGTAGATAACTTGCAACTGCGCGGTGTGGTGACGGTGGACACCGGCGAGCCGGCGGGGATTGGGCTGTTCATTTTTACCGCCCGCGCGCTTAGCCGCACCACAGTGGCCTCGGCCGAGGGCAGTCTAGTGTGGGTGCCGCTGGCCGAGGTGGCCGCGCACGACTGCGTAGAGGATGTGCCGGTGCTGTTGAACCAGTTGGCGACGCAGCCGGCCAACGCCCCACCCTTCAGCGCCAACTACCGCTACGACGCCGCCGGCCGGCTAAAGATCAACTTTGCCGCGTGAGCACGTGCACAATCTGCCCAATCAGGGCGGGGCAGCCTTGTGCGGATTGCACGGTGACGGTCTGCCCCGCACGTGATATTTTTCACTCGATATGTACGCGCCTAGTCTTTTAAGCAGCAAGCGTTGCCCGCGTCGTCCGAAGCCCAATGGGGCCTTCGGTTCTTTCGGCTTGCGCGCGCACTAACCACAACCACCGCGTACCAGTCTGTAGACCGAAGGCCTCTCACCGTGAGAGGCCTTTTTTGTTGCCAAGGAGAGTCAGAACATGAACGCACTGTGTCCCGAATGTGAAGCCAGCTTGGAGCTCAAAGATGTACTGGCCGGCGAGATCATTGTCTGCCCCGACTGCGGCGTGGACCTGGAAGTGACTGCCGTGGCCCCCGCCCTGGCGCTAGCCCTGGCCCCCAAGGAAGCCGAAGACTGGGGCGAATAGGCCCAGTGGGATAGGAACGCGCGCATATGGACAGCAGCAGCAATGGAGCGGCGGCCGACAATGAACCGTCAACACCGGGCAGCGGGCACCGATCAAACGTGAAGGTCGGCGTACTGCTGTCGCGGGTGCGGGTCGAAGAGAAGTGGCTATTTGAGGCGCTGGACAAGCGCGGCGTAGACTATGACCGGCTGGACGACCGCGAGGCGCAGTTCAACCTGGCGGACGCGGCCGGCTGGCGCAAGTACGATGTGGTGCTCGAACGCAGCCTGTCGTTCGGGCGCGGGCTGTATGCCCTGCAGCTGCTCAACCAGTGGGGCATCGCCACGGTCAACCGGGCAGAAGTAGCCGCCACTTGCGGCGACAAGCTGGCGACCTCGGCCGCACTGCAAGCCGCCGGTGTGCCGCAGCCGGCCGTGCGC
>JBBRZY010000023.1:0-16208 GCA_038252885.1 Anaerolineales bacterium
CGCACACGCGTTTATGGGGGCATGGGCTAATGGCGGGGTGAGGAATCTCACCCTGGATAAAACCGATTCGTTGGACCGTAACCCGGTTTTCAAACTAGCCGCTACTGGCTGACAAACCTACCCCCGCTCGAGGTGCAATTCACGGCGGCCATAGCAGAGGTGGGATTCCTCACCTCGAGTCCCCTGAGTCCCCATTACCTGCCGACCACCCTACGAAGCGTGCTGCTCATCCCACCACTCAAACGCCATCGCAATCCTCGTCGCCAAATACTCCGACGTCGGCGGCAGCGCGTCGCGCGCGAAGTACCCCACCGCCAGACTCTCGTCGCCATCCGCCCGTAGCGCGCCCCCAACGACTCGGCACGCGATGAGTGACGTGAGCGCATAAAGCTGGTTGCCGTTCGGGATCACCGCCAGCCGCCCGCCCAGGCAGCCCAATAGCGCGTAAGGCTCCACGATCAGGCCGGTCTCTTCCTGGCACTCGCGGCGGGCCGTGTGCGCGACGCTTTCGCCCAGGTCTAGCAGGCCGCCGGGTAGACCCCACAAGCCGTTGTCGCCGCGCTGTTGCAGCAACAGCCGGCCCGCGTCGTCGAACACCACCACCGACGCGCCCGGCCAGACCAATGGCGCATTGCCCACCACCTGCCGCAGCGCGATCAGCGTCGGGAACGGCCCCTCGCCCGGCTGCGCCTCAGGGGGATCAAAATAGGGCGGCGCGTCTGGACCCAGCGCATGGGTCAACATATCGGCGTACCACACCGAAGTCGGCGGCAGGGCGTCCGGTGGATAGTAGGCCAGCGCCTCCACCTCGCCCGCCTGCGGCGCGAGCGCCCCGCCCTGCGCCTCGCACGTGTAGCACAGCGTCACCTGCTGCACCTGATCGCCATTCGGATAGGCGAAGGCGTAGCGCATACTCGAATACACGCCGGTCAGCCGCCGCACCATCACCGTCAGGCCGGTCTCTTCCAGCACCTCGCGCACCAGCGCCGCCTCGGGCGTCTCACCCGGCTCTAGCAAGCCGCCCGGCAGCCCCCACCACGCGTCGCCAAAATCGGCCCGCCGCTGAAACAGCACGCGCCCCGCCGCGTCGCGCACCACGCCGGTCACGTAGACCAATGGCAGCCGCGCGTGCCCCGCTAGCCCGCGCAGCCAACCAATGTAGCCTTGCGAGTCACTCACGACTGCGCGCCCGGCCCCAGCACTACCCGCCCCGGCAGCGCGCCGGTATGCTCGCCGTCGCGGATCACCGGCACGCCGTTGACCAGCACATGCTGCATGCCCGTGGCGAACTGGTGCGGCTGGGCAAAGGTGGCATGGTCTTGGATCGCGGCCGGGTCAAACACCACCACATCGGCAAAGTAGCCCGGCAGCAAACGGCCCCGGTCCTTTAGGCGCAGGTTGGCGGCCGGCAGCGCGCTCAGTTGGCGGATGGCCTGCGCCAGCGGCAGCGCCCCCTCGTCGCGCGCGTACTTGCCCAGCACGCGCGCAAACGTGCCATAGGCGCGCGGGTGCTGGCTCGATTTCAGGAACACGCCCTCCGGCGCGAGTGAGGCCGCGTCGGAGCCAAAGCTCATCCACGGCAGCGCCACCTGCCGGCGCACGTTAGCCTCCGACATCAGCACATACACCGTGCCCACCCGGCTGTCATCCTCGACCACCAGATCGACTACCGCCTCCTCCACGCTTGTCCCGCGCAGCGCCGCCACCTCGGCGAGGGTCTTGCCGGTCAGCGGCTTGAGCGCCTCGTTCTTGAAGCCGACCAACAGCACGTTGTCGGGCGAGCCGGCCATCAGCCGCATGTTTTCCCACGCGCCGTTCGGTTCGCGGATCTCGGCCAGCACCCGCGCGCGCGTGGCCGGGTCACGCAGGCGCGTCACCCAGGCGCGGTGGCCGCCCTCCTGCACCCACGGCGGCATCGAGGCATCTAGCCCGGTGGCCGCCGCCGGATAGGTGTACATATCCGCCGTCACCGCCAGCCCGGCCGCCCGCGCCGCCTCGATTCGTTCAATCACCGCCTCGAGCTTGTGCCAGTTGTCGCGGCCGGCGGCCTTCAGGTGATAGACTTCGGCCCGCGTGTTGGCCGCGCGCGCGATGAAGATCAGCTCCTCCAGCCCTTCCAACAGCCGGTCGCCCTCGCTGCGGATATGCGAGATGTACAGCCCGCCATACTCGGCCGAGGCCCGCGCCAACGCCACCAATTCGTCCGTCGGCGCAAAGCAGGCGGGCACGTAGATCAGCGACGACGCCACGCCCACCGCCCCGTCGCGCATGGCCATACGCACCAGCGCACACATCGTCTCCAGTTCGGCGGGCGTGGCGGGCCGGTCTTCGTAGCCCAGCGTGTGGATGCGCACGGTCGTGGCGCCCACAAACGACGCCACGTTGCCGGCCACCCCGCGCGCCACCAGCCAATCTAAATACTCGCGCAGACTGGTCCACTCGATGGGGTAGCGAATGTCGCCTTGCTGCTCTAGCGCTTGCTGTTTCATCGCCTCGGTCAGCGGCCCGGCCGACCAGCCTTCGCCCATCACCTCCAGCGTCACCCCCTGGCGCAGATCGCTCTGCGACCGGCCGTCGGCAATCAAGGCCTCGCTGGCCCAACTGAGCATGTTGATGAAACCAGGGGCCACGGCCAGCCCGCCCGCGTCGAGCTCCACCCGCCCGCGCGCACCGGCAAGCGCGCCGACCCGCGCCAGCCGGTCACCCTGCACCGCCACGCCGCCGGCATAGGGCGCGCCGCCGCCGCCGTCGTAGATCAGCGCGTTGTGGATCACCAGGTCGTAGTCAGACACAGTTGTCATGGGCCGTGGCCTACAACGCGACCGACCGTTGCCGCAGCCGGTTGAACCACCCGAACACCACAATCGCGTTGAAGATCAGGAAGAAAAGCAGCCCGAGCGGCAGGAAGATGGCGGGCAGCAGCCACAGGTCCACAAAGCTGTCGACGCGCGCCACCGCCGGGTCGGCCCGGTCATAGCGCAGTTCGACCTGGTCGCCAATGTCGTACGGCGACTGGCTATTGTATATTCCGGTCATGCGGTAGTTCTCATCGCCCACCCGATATTCAATAATCGGCGCATAGCTCGTGCCGTCCTCGTCGGTGCTCTCGTCGATGTCCACCACCGTGCCGGTGACGGTATGGCCGCCCTGCACGAGCCGCCAACTGCCGTAGCCATACCAGCCGCCAATGCCGATGAAGACCAGGGCCAGCAAGTTCATCAGGACAAACATGCACCCGCCGCCGCCGCTAGATTTGTTCGCAGTGGTCATAGCCTGTTCAACTCCAGTTCGCGCGTCACGCCCTTCAAAAGCCCGTCCGCCAGCGCCGGAAGACCTGAAAGGCCATAATCCCGGTCCCGATCAATAGGCCCAAGATGGCAATCGGGATGAAGATGGCGGGGAGCAGCCACAACTCCCACCCGTTGTTGATCTGCGCCTTGCCCGGGTCGCCCTGGTCGTACAAGATCGCGACCGCTTGCCCCACGTGATAGGCGGGCGGGTTCGACGAACTGCCGCCGTGAAATGTGTACGTCTCGCCGGCCACCACGTACTCCACCACCGGCGAATAGGTAGTGCTGCCATCAGAGTGGTGGGATTCCATTTCGACTACCTCGCCCACCACCTGGCCGCCCGCCGACACCAGCCGCCAACTGTTATAGCCATACCAGCCGCCAACGCCGAAGAAGCCGCAGAACATCAGGTTGAGCCCCAGCCATAGGCAGCCGTTGCCGAGCAGATTGTGTCGCGGGCGGACGATCATCGTTTGGGTAGTCTCCGCGGATAGGATGCCGATTATTCGGCGGCCTGTCAACAGCCGGTCGGGCTACTGGCCCGGCCGCTGCCAGCCGGTGCGTTGCATCACCCGCTCTGCCAGCCACGGCGCAACCGCGTTGAAAGCCAGCATCACGCGCAGCATGAAGGGCAAGATCACCTCACGCCGGTTGTGCGTCACACCGGCCACCACCGCCGCCGCCACCTGCTCCGCCGTCACCGTGGGCACCAGGCGGCCAATGCGGGGGAAGCGCGCCAGCGTGCCGGGGTTGCGGTCAAAGTACTCTGAGGCGGTGCGGCCGGGCGTGACCGAGGTGACGCCGACGCCAGTGCCGTGCAAGTCATAGCGCAGGGCGATGGTCAAGCCGCGCATGGCATAGCGGGCGGCGGTGTAGCCGGCCGCGCCCGGCCAGCCGCCCCAGGCCACCGGCGAGTTGAGCATCACAATCTGCCCGCGCCGCCGCGCCAGCATTGCCGGCAGGCAGCGCCGCGTGACGAAGAAGGCGGCGAAATAAGGCGCGCCCATTTGGGCCACGGCTTCGTCCGGGCTGGTCTCTTCGGTCGTCAGCCAGCGCCCCGCTCCGGCGCTGTTGACCAGCAGGTCCGGCTGCACTCCGCGCGTGTCCAGCGCATCAAACACGCCGTCTACGGCGGCGGGGTCGCTGAGGTCAACCGGGTGCGCCTCGGCCGTGCCGCCGGCGGCCTTGATTTCAGCCGCCAGCGTTTCCAGGTTGGCCGCGCCGCGCGCCAGCAGCAGCACGTGCGCACCCCGCGCCGCCAAAGCCACCGCTGTGGCCCGGCCAATGCCGGCCGAAGCCCCAGTGACCAGCGCCGTCGCGCCGCGAATCTCCATCGGTTAGGCCGTCTCCGCCAGCCGCAGCCGCAGCGTCGCCAGGCCGCGCAGCACGTCCTCGCGATGGCCGGCCGCCTGCATCCAACGCGGCAGCCGATTCGCCAAAGCCTGGTTACGCCAGCCGTGCGGCCCGCGTTTGTGCCGGCTGCCACGCTGCTTGGCGGCGATGAAGGCTTCGAGGAAATCCAAATGCGCCGCGTTGTAGGCCCACAACGTCTCGCCCGCCACCGAAGTTTGCAGCCACAGCGGCAAGTGAAAATACCAATCCACCGCGCCGCCCACCGCCACCACGCCTACCGGGTAAGCCGCCGGGTCTGCGCTCGTCAGCACACCCGGCCCCGTCTGTTCCCAGAACTGCGCCAGCCCACAATGCGCGCATGTCAGCGTCACGCGGCTCGCCGTGTCAGCCTCCGCCCCGCGCTCCATCACCACCGCGTGCCGCCCACACCGTGGGCACACCACATGAAACGCGTGGCCGAAATCAAATACTGTCAAAGCCGGATCAGGTAAAGTCATGCCGCCGAGTGTAGGCGCGAGCCCTAGCCGCGTCAAACGCAGTCGGCCGTTGTCAGTGGGCAGAGTGCTCTTGCATCAGCCAGCAGCCCTCGCCAACGCCGGCACCAGTGCTAGCTACTTGTCACCTCATCCCTTAAACGCAAACCGGGGCGGCCACCGGACCCTCGCCCGTCGCCGCCCCGGCGCTTGCCTACTTCTATCTACCTACATCACGATCTACATCACGATATTAATCAACCGCCCCGGCACATAGATCACTTGGGCCGGCGTCTTGCCTTCCATGAAGCGCAGCGCCGTCTCGCTCGCCAGCGCCGCCGCCTTAGCCTCCGCCTCGCCGGCGCTGGCCTCAGATCAGCGTGATGGTGCGGAGCGGCCGCAACCGGACCGGCGAATGGTCGGCCAGGTAGGCGCGCAGCGCCTCGATGGCGGTCAGCGGCAGGTGCTGCCGCTGCCTTCCGAAGCGGGCGGGCACCCCCTGCTCGGTGACGAAAGCGGCCCGGTACGTCCGGTTGACCTGCACTTCGCGACTGCCGACGAACAGTTGCTGGATGCGGCTGCCCGCCGGGTTTTCCAGCCGCACTAGCGCGTGCAGGCCCAGGCAGCGCTTAACGTAGCCGCCCATCTGCTTGAAAGGATCGCGCGCGTAGGTGCGCTCCAAGTTTTCTTCCAGCATTTCGCGCAACTCGGCCCCAGTCAGTTCCACCGTGGAAACCGGCGGGTTGGTGGGGATGATGTTGTGCAGGTCATTCAGGGTGATCGGCCCCGGCGCGATGGGCGCGCCATAACGCCAGCCATTCGAGAAAGCCAACTTGGTCCCGGCGCTGGCCGCCAGGGCCTGAAGCAGCAGGGTATCCATCGGCGCTTCGAGGCTCGTCCCACGGTGCAGGAGCGTTTGCGTGTGCCCCACCACCTCCGCCAGCTGGGGTGCGTGCGGCGCCAGCGCCTGCTCCACCAACTCGGCCACCGCCGGGTCGGGCGTGATATCTGCGCCCACTTCTATGAGTCTGTGCGCCCAGCCGGTGACCTGCCCTCCGTCCACTTGCAAGTCCAGGCGGCCCAGGAAGGCGCCATGACTGCCCGACTGGATGACCAGCGTGTTGCCCTGACGCACGGGCTGATCGAGCCGGTTGTGGGTATGCCCGCTCAAGCAAACGTCAATGCCCGGCACTTCCGCCAGCAGGTGCATGTCTTGAGGAAAGCCCAGATGTGAGAGCAGCACTACCAAGTCCACATTCTCTTCCGACCGCAGGCGCGGCACCAACTCGGCCGCTTCGTCTTGGCCCAGGGTAAAGCGCAAACCGGCGCTGAAGGCGGGCGGCATGGTCTTGTCCACGATGTTGCAGGCCAGGCCCAAGATGCCGACTCGGACCCCTCCCACCTCCCGCACCAGCCAGGCCGGGAATGGCCGTTCTGACCCATCCTTCGCGTAAATGTTGGCGGCCAGCAGCGGGTAATTAAGCTCAGCCGCGCGCTGGTAAACCGCCTCTGGTCCGTAAGCAAATTCCCAGTGGGCGGTCATGGCGTCTAGGCCGAGCGCGTTCAGGATCGGCACCAGGGCCTGCCCTTTGGTGACGACGGCCGGGTAAGTGCCATGCAGGCTATCGCCGTTGTCGCAGAACAGCACCCGGCCGGGCTTTTCAGCGCGAATGCCGCCCACCAGTGCCGCGAGGCGGGCGTAGCCCCCCGCCTCGCGGATGACAGGCCGGTCGCCGTGCCAAAAAATCTCCGGGTGTGGAGCCAGATAACCGTGAACATCGTTGACCTGCAAAATTGTTATTTCCATGACAATGGTTATACACCTTGCTGCTACCCGCGTCATTTGGCCGGCAGTTTCGGATTGGGCCTACAGCCAGCTTAAACGCAAACCGGGGCGGCCACCGGACTCTCGCCCGTCGCCGCCCCGGCGCTTGCCTACTTGCATCTACCTACATCACGGTCTACATCACGATATTAATCAACCGCCCCGGCACATAGATCACTTGGGCCGGCGGCTTGCCTTCCATGAAGCGCAGCGCCGTCTCGCTCGCCAGCGCCGCCGCCTTAGCCTCCGCCTCGCCCGCGCTGGCCGCAATCTGAATCCGGTCGCGCACCTTGCCGTTCACCTGCACCACCAGCGTCACCAGGTCTTCGGCGGCCGCCGCCGCGTCATACACCGGCCAGGCCTGCTGGTGGATCGAGTAGGGCAGCCCGCGCCGCTCCCACAGCTCCTCGGCCATGTGCGGCGTAATCGGCGCCATTAGTTTTAGCAGTGTGTCCACCGCGTTGTTCCAGGCCGGCGTGCCCGCCAGCGCGGCGCGGTGTTTGTACAGCGTGTTCGTCAACTCCATCAGCGTCGACACGATGGTGTTGAACTCAAACGCCTCAAAGTCGTCCGACGCCTTCTTGATGGCCTGATGCGTGGCGCGGCGCACGGCCACCGCCGCCGCCTGCTCGCCCTCGGCCGTGCGCGCGCCCGCCGCCGCCGGTTGGTCGGGCAGCGCCAGCGTCCATACCCGGTGCAGCCAGCGCACCACCCCTTGGATGTTATCCGTGTTCCACGGCCCGCCCTCCGACCACTGATAGCCAAACAGCAGATAGGCCCGCACGGTGTCAGCCCCAAAGGTCGCCACCTGCGCGTCGGGGTCAATCACGTTGCCGCGGCTCTTGCTCATGCGCTGGCCGTCCGGCCCCAGAATTTGGCCCTGGTTGCGCAACTGCGTCATTGGCTCGGCGTGGGTGGTGAGGCCCATGTCGCGCAGGGCCTTGTGGAAGAAGCGGGTATAGATCAGGTGCATGGTGCCGTGTTCGGCCCCGCCAGTATAGGTATCCACCGGCATCCAATAGGCATATTCCTGCGGGTCGAAGCCAGGCGCGCTGTCGTACTGCGGGCTCAGATAGCGCAGGTGATACCACGAGGAGCACATGAAGGTGTCCATGGTGTCGGTGTCGCGCTTGGCGGCCCGGCCGCAGATCGGGCAGGTGGTGTCGGCCCAGGTGGGGTGCAGTTTTAGCGGGCTCTCGCCGGTCGGCAGCCACTCGACATCCATGGGCAACTCAATCGGCAACTGGTCGTCGGGCACGGGCACCTGGCCGTGCTCGGGGCAGTAGATGATCGGGATGGGCGCGCCCCAGTAGCGCTGGCGCGAGATCAGCCAGTCGCGCAGGCGGTAGGTGATGGTGCCGGTGCCGGCGCCCATGCCTTCCAGGTGGGCGATGGCGGCCTTAACGCTCTGGCCCGCGCCCTTGCCGGCCGGCAGGCCGTCCAGCGGGCCGGAGTTGACCATGACGCCGTCTTCGGGCCAGGCTTCCGTCAGCACCATGTTCGGATCAGCGCCCGCCGGCTGGACAACCAAGCGAATGTCCAAGCCATAGCGCTTGGCAAAATCGAAGTCGCGCTGGTCGTGGGCGGGCACGGCCATGATGGCGCCGGTGCCGTAGGTGCTCAGCACATAGTCGGCAATCCAAATGGGGATGCGGGCCGCGTTGGCCGGGTTGATGGCATAGGCGCCGATGAAGACGCCGGTTTTTTCTTTGTCGGTGGCCTCGCGCTGAATGTCGGTTTGGCGGGTGGTCTCCAGCACGTAGGCCTCCACCTCTGCCTTGCGATCGGGCGTGGTCAGCACCGCCACCAGCGGGTGCTCGGGAGCCAGCACCATGAAGGTCGCGCCCCACAGCGTGTCGGGCCGCGTGGTGAAGACCTCGATTGGGTCTTCCTGCTCAGAGATGAAGCGCACTGTCGCGCCCTCGCTGCGGCCGATCCAGTTGGTTTGGGCCAGGCGGATGGGCTCGGGCCAATCCATGCCCTGGAAATTCAGTAGTTCCTCGGCGTAATTGGTCGTGCGGAAGTACCACTGCTCCAGGGTCTTCTTGACCACCGGCGTCTTGCAGCGCTCGCACACCCGGTCCTCGCCGATGACCTGCTCGCGGGCCAGGGTGGTGTTGTCCTTGGGGCACCAGTCCACCGCCGACAGCTTTTTGTAGGCCAGGCCGTGCTTGAACAACTGGATAAAAATCCACTGGGTCCAGCGATAGTAGGCCGGGTCGGCCGAGACCACCTCGCGGTCCCAGTCCCAGGTGGCCCCCATCGAGCGCAGTTGCCCGCGCATCCGCTCGATATTGGCGTAGGTCCAGGTGGCGGGGTGAATGTTGCGCTGGATGGCGGCATTTTCGGCGGGCAGGCCGAAAGCGTCGAAGCCGATGGGGAACATGACGTTGTAGCCGCGCATGCGCAGCCAGCGGGCGCGCGCATCTGACGGCGTCATGGCGTACCAGTGGCCGATGTGCAGATCGCCGCTGGGGTAGGGCAGCATGGTCAGGGCGTAATACTTGGGGCGGTTGGGGTCAATCACCGCCTTATACAGCTTGTCTGCTTCCCAGCGGGCCTGCCACTTGGCTTCGATGGGCTTGGGGTCGTAGCGCTCGGCGTAGGCGCGGCCGGCCTTGTCGGCGGCAGGCGCTTGGGTGTCGATGTTTGCGGCCATGGTGGCCTCCTGTAGTCGGTTAGAGCGGCGGACAAAAAAACAGGGCCGACCTCGCGGTCGGCCCTGATGTGTCTGCCGTTAGAGATGCTGGTTAGCGGCGGCGACGACGATGTTCGGGATCACGAACCGGGAGCGGAATCGGTTGCAACGGTTGGGGCTTAAGCAACGGGCCCAACTGGTTGAGTTTTTCGAGCAGATCGCGCAGCGTATCCATGACCGACCGACGCTTGCTTTTAGGAGCCATACCTCTACCCTCCGGCTCAATCCAGCCGGGCCAAGCTTGCCGCCCAGCATCTTGACCAGAAATTAAAAACCCTCCATCCAGACAGGGACGAAGGGGGACAACTCCGTGGTACCACCCTGATTACCCAGGCGGCTACTGCCGCGCAGGCACTCACGCGCTGTATCGGGCGCTCCCGCCGCCTGCTCAGGGCCCTGCTGGGCCGTTCACTGCGGCGCTCACCGGCGAGTTCGGCCTTATTGGGCGGCCTCGACGCCCGACCGGGCTTGCACGATCCCCGGCTCGCTGGAGGCTGGCTTACTACTCCGGCTCAACGCGCTGGGCGCCGTTCGGCGCCCAGTGATGTAAGGGCTTGCGCCCCGTTGTAGGTGGACCCAGAGGGATTCGAACCCTCGACCTTCTCAATGCCATTGAGACGCGCTCCCAACTGCGCTATGGGCCCTAGAATTGTTAAGTGAAACCTGTGGACCTGGCGGGATTCGAACCCGCGACCTTCTCAGTGCGATTGAGACGCGCTCCCAACTGCGCTACAGGCCCGCGCACGTAGGGTGGATTTTACCCGACTTGATCACAGACTGTCAAGCTGGCGCGCCGCACGAATGAACGCCAGCCTAACTGCCACGTTCATTCCGTAGGCGGTAGCATAACGCATTTGGCCGAGAATTGACAGGGTGAAAGCTGAGAATGTTCTAAGCTTGTCCTGGCCTTTCCTTGACCCCCTTGTCATTTCGAGCGCCGCACCAGCCTCGCGCTACAACCGTCCGGTCGCGCGCGAGAAATCTCACATCGAATTGACGCCGTATTAACAAAGCCGCAGTCCCAGTCCTACCACTCAGGGGACAATTGGGGGGTTGCCGGCAAACTGGCTGAAGAGGAAAACGATGCTTGCCACCGTCGCGGCCAGTAGCCCCACCGCCACGATGACGCCGACCAGCACGTCCACCGGGAACTTGCCCACCTTCAACGTCTGCCAGCGCGCCAACGGAGCCTCGATGCCGCAGTATGCCCGCACCGTTGGCTGGCGCTGGAACCACAACGCGAAACACAACGGAAGCAGACTGTAGACTGGATACACCCACGGCCCGAAGATGAATATGACTCGCAGAATATTCCACAGGACGGCCAAGCCAGACGCCCACACGAGCCATTGCGGAGCCGTTTTCATCCGGCGGTCGAGCGCCACGGCCGTTACGAGATACACTCCCGCGAAGAAGATCAGCCCCACCACATTTGCCAGCAAGAACGCGGGCATCCCAAAGAGCAGGGCATCCGTTGGCCGCGCCAGCAGGCGGTATTGTTCCGCGCCGAGCACTTGAGTCCGCGCTTGCGTCCCCACCGCCAGCAACCGCAGCAACTGCCAGCCAATCGCCACCCAGATCACGCGTGGTCGTGACTGTTGCCTCCATTCGGCCATCGCCGTCCCCTTCTTTAGAGTAGGTCTACTCCGCCCGCGCCAGCACAATCGCGTGCTCGGGGCAGGCGCTCACGCACTGGCCGCAGGCGTGGCAGGCGTCGGCCCGCACCGCGAACGACTGTTGCCAGCCGTGCCCCATCCCCTTCAGCTTGCCCACGAAGCTCAGCTCGCGCCGGTCGGCCGGCAGCAGCACCCCCATCTCGAACACCTCATACGGGCACTCGTCTACGCAGTCGCGCTTGCCTTCGCACTGGTTGCGATCAATCACCGGCCAAAACATACCGGCCGGTTGTTTGCAGTCCGTTGGGAGGGTCTCAGTTGGCACAAGGACTTTTCAGGAGCGTGGCACCGGCTGCCGCGCGTTTAACAAGATCACGGTGTTCTGGCTTGGGTCCTGCACCGCCACGCCCAGCGGGTGCGGCGTCGTCGTCACGCCCTGCGCCTGCGCGTGCGCCGCCACCCGCGCCACCTCGGCCGCCGACGGTAGGCCAAAGGCAATATAGCGCAGTCCCAGCGCCCCGGCCGGCATCGGCGGCGCGCCCTCGCCCACCCAGGTGTTGTAGCCCACGTGATGGTGATAGCGCCCAGCCGACACCATGCCCATGCGGAACTCGCGCCCCACGCCCATGTCGTCAAAGCCCAACCGCTCATGATAGAACTGCCGCGTCTGCTCTAGGTCGGCCACGTACAAATGGAAGTGGCCGATCTTAGTCTCCGGTGGCATCGGCGCATTCAGGTCATCGTCTTTCTTTAGGTGGCTGAACAGCGCCTCCAAGTCCAAGGGGTCGCGCCCACTGCTCGGCTGCCCATCCACGCGCTGAACGATCGACTGCCCGTTCACGAAGCCCATCGTGCCGTCCTCCGGCGACTCGCAGTACAGCTCGATGTTGTTGCCCTCCGGGTCGTCCAGGTAAGTCGTCTTGGTCATCACATGGTCGGTCGGCGAGTTGGGGTAGCGCAGCGAAAACAGCCGCGCAATCGCCCGCGCCAATTCGCGCCGGTTGGGAAGCAGGATAGCGAAATGGTACATCCCTGTCACGTTCCGGTAGCGGCGCGCCGCCCGGTCTTCCGTCAGCCGCAGCAGGTCCCCCCCGCCGGCCCCCAGCCCAGCCGAGCTGTCCTCCTGCCAATGGCATTGCAGGCCGACCACCTGCTGATAGAAAGCCAACTGCCGGTGCAAATCAGCCACTGTCAGGCTCACATGCGCCGGCCAAGTGGCCGGGTCAATCCGAAAAGAAGGGCTAGTTTCCAAGTCCACGCTCCACACTCAAGATGGGTCCATTCTACTACTGGATGGCCCTTGTTTTTCTCCTTCTTTTTCTCTTTCTATTTTCTCTCCGGCGCTCTTCGTCCTTCTGGCACAGCCATTGCAACGGACCCTCCTCTGATGCCTCCTAACTACCATGTGCTCGCGCTCGACGGCGGCGGAATTCGCGGCCTGCTCACCGCCATCCTGCTCCAGCGGCTCGAGGCCGCCCGGCCCGGCTTCCTGGCCAAAGTCGACCTGTACGCCGGCACCTCCACCGGCGGCATCCTGGCGCTGGGGCTGGCCGCCGGCCGCACCCCGGCCGAGGCCCGCGCCTTATATGAGGAGCAGGGCAAGGTGGTGTTTGCCGACACCCCGCTCGACAACCTGCGCGACCTCGGCAGCGCCCTGGGCGCGCAGTACAGCAATGCCCCCCTCCAGCGCGTGCTCACCGAGCAGTTCGGCGATCTGCGCCTGCGCGACCTGCCCCACAAAGTGCTCATCGCCGCCTTCGACCTCGACAACGGCCCGGCCAACCCGCCGCAGTTGCGCACCTGGAAGCCCAAGTTCTTTCACAACTTCCCCGGCCCCGACTCGGATGGCGATGAGCGCGTGGTCGACGTGGCCCTGCGCACCAGCGCCGCGCCGTCGTTCTTCCCGGTCTACCAGGGCTTTATTGATGGCGGCATCGCGGCCGGCAACCCCAGCGTGGCCGCCCTGGCCCAGGCGCTAGAGCCCACCACCGGCGGCCAGGCCCAGAGCGACGTCACCCTGCTTTCGGTCGGCACCGGCCGCAACACCCACTACCTCGACGCCGTGAACAACGACTGGGGCTGGCTGCAATGGGCCCCGCACCTGATCGAGCTGATGCTCGACGGCAACAGCGGCGTGGCCGACTACGAGTGCCGCCAACTGCTCGGGCCGCGCTACCATCGCCTCAACCCGCTGCTGCCCGAGCGCATTGACCTGGACGATGTCAGCAAGGTCGCGCGCCTGGCCGAGATCGCCGCGCGCGTCACGCTCGAACCCACCCTCGATTGGCTGCACCCGGAGCCGGAACCCCGCACTGCGCCCCGCCGCTTCGCCGGCTGGTTGTAGTATCATCGCAGCGTGTTTGCCGCCCGCTTCACCCGGCCCGAACCAGCGCGCCCCTGCCATCAGCCCGCGCTCCGTTGCCACCTGGGTGACTTTCGAGCAGCGCCCCCAGGCCCTATACTTGAGGCGACTTAACCCTCAGGAGACTCGCCATGCCCGACACCCTCGAAGCCTTTTGGACCGCTGTTAAGGCCGGCGACACCGCCACCGTGCAAACGCTGCTGGCGGCCGACCCGGCCCTGGCCCTGGCCCGCACCGCGAGCGGCGTATCGGCCGTGCTGCTGGCCGCCTACTACGGCCGCGCCCCGCTGGCCCAGCAAATCTTGGCCGCCGGTGGCCCGGCCGACTTGTTCGAGGCCTCCGCGCTGGGCCAGGCCGCCCAGGTGGGCGCGCTGCTCGACGCCGCGCCCGCCCAGGTGAACGCCTTTGCCGCTGACGGCTTCACCGCCCTTGGGCTGGCCGCCTTCTTTGGGCATCCCGCCGTGCTCGACCTACTGCTGGCGCGCGGCGCCGACCCCAACCTGGCCGCCAACAACCCCATGAACGTGCGCCCGCTGCACAGCGCCGTCGCCCATCGCGACGCCGCCACCGCCCTGGCCCTGGCCGAGACGCTGCTTCGGCACGGGGCCGAGGCCAACGCCCAGCAGGAGGGCGGCTACACCGCCCTGCACGAGGCCGCCTCTAGTAGTCACCTGCCCCTGGCCCGCCTGCTCCTGGCCCGCGGCGCGAACCCCGCCCTGGCCAACGCCGCAGGCCTCACCCCCCACGACCTGGCCGAAAAACACGGCCACACCGAAGCAGCCGCCCTGCTCCGGGCTGCCGTGGCCTAGCCGTGCCGGCCTAGACCAACTGGCCCCGTCACCGCCGCCTCCCCTCCTCCTGCCAAACCGCCTCAGTCTGCGTCTTGCGCTGACAACCGGATTCGTTATACTCTAGCCGCATACGTTTTCGACAGTCCACCGTAAGACAACGGAAGGAGATTAGTCTTATGTTTCAAGCACGACCCGTGAGCCTCAAGACCGAGGTGTGGGACCGGATTGACACCTATCTCAACGATTACTCGGCCAGAACCCCGGGCTTCTTGCCCAACCGCGCGGCCTTCATCGAGGAGGCCATCGTGGCTTATCTCGATTTGAAGGAAGGCGGCGGCGAAACACCCTCCGACGACGAATCGTCCAGTGACGACCTGGACCTGGACCTGGGCGACGACACCGAGAGCGAAGAATCAACCGACGAAGAAAGCAGCGATGACGACGACGAGCTGACGGACGACGAGCCCGAAGCAGACGAAGAAGAAGAACCGGAAGAAGACGCCGAGGACGACGACGACGAATCCGAGGAAGAAGAGGAAGAAGAAGCCGAGCCCGAACCTGAGCCGGAACCCGAAGAAGAGGCGCCTAAGAAGAAGCGCAAGGCGCCCGAGCCTGAGCCCCCGGCCAAGAAGAAGCGCAAGCGCTAGGCCGGCGGGCCGCACCCGATCTCACAACCCGGCGGCAGCCAATTTCCCCCTGGCTGCCGCCGTTTGCATCCCGCCCCCCACCCGTGCTCAGCGTCCCCACGCTCGACCTGACGCCTTTCCGCGCCGGCCCCCCGGCCGAGCAATCGCGCCTCGTCGCCGCCGTCGCCGAAGCCTGCGAGACCCTCGGCTTTCTGACCGTCATCGGCCACGGCGTGCCGCCCGCCGTGCTCGCCCAGGCCTCCGCCGCCGCCCGCGTCTTCTTCGATCTGCCCGACCGCGAGAAGCGCCGCCTCGCCCTCACCCCGGCCGGCGTGGGCTACAGCCCGCTCAAAGGCGAGCGCCTGGCCGCCACCCTCGGGCGGGCCACCCCCGCCGACCTGAAAGAGTCTTTCAACGTCGGCGCGGACTTCACGCACAACCAGTGGCCGGCCGCGCCCGCCACGCTGCGCCCCGCGCTCGAAGCCTACTATCGCGCCCTGAGCGCCCTGGCCGCCGACCTGCTCAGCGTGTTCGCCACCGCCCTGGCCCTGCCGCCCGCCTACTTCGCCGATAAGATCGACCACGCCGCCTCATTCCTGCGCGTCATCAACTACCCGCCGCCGGCCACGCCGCCCGAGCCGGGGCAACTCCGCGCCGGGGCGCACACCGACTACGGCACACTCACCATCCTGCGCGCCGAGAACGTGGCGGGCGGCTTGCAGGTCCGCGCCCGCACCGGCCAGTGGCTCGACGTGGCTGCGCCGCCCGAAGCCTTCGTCGTCAACCTGGGCGACATGCTCATGCGCTGGACCAACGACCGTTGGATCTCCACCCTGCACCGCGTCGTCAACCCGCCACTCGCCGCCGGAGCCGCCAGCCGCCGCCAATCACTTGTCTTCTTCCACAACCCCAACCCAGAGGCCGTCATCGCCTGCCTGCCCACCTGCTGTGACGCCGCCCACCCGCCCCAATACCCGCCCATCACCGCCGGAGCCTTCATCGCCGCCAAGGCCGCCCAGGCCTACGGCGCCGCAACCTAACCTGCCTCGTCTGCTATCCGTCCCACCGACCGCCACGACCTAGCCACCGCCGTCTGCCGCCCGACTCAACCACCGCCGCCTGCCTCCGCCCCCCGCCCGGCCCAACCACCCCCTCCGACCCCGTCATTCCGAAC
>JBBRZY010000024.1:0-16190 GCA_038252885.1 Anaerolineales bacterium
CGGTGTGCCGGTCCCAGCCGCTGGTGGTCTGCGCAAAGTCGTCGCGGAAGATGACGCCGGGCTCACCGGGCGTGCCAGTGGCGGCCCCGGTACACGCCGCCAGCAGCGCCACGCCGCCCAAGAGCGCCACGAGGGCGAGACGATTAGGCCGCCGGGCGGCGCGAAGGCGGGTGGGCGTTTGCATGCTGCAGTTTATGTGGGCCGGACGCCCGCGTTCATTGTATCACGCGGCCTGGGCGCGGCGGCGCCTCGACCCGCTAGGAGCCCAAGCCCGACAGCGCTTGCAGCGCCAGCCCACCGTAGTATCCGTCGGGGTCCAGTGTCAGGGCGTTGTTAAACATGATGGCCGCGTCGGCGATGTTGCCTTGCCGGTTGTGCAGCACGCCGAGGTGATAGTAGACGGCGGCGGCTTGCGGGTCGAGCAGCAGCGCCTGTTCGAGCAGCTTTTGGCCGTTGGTCAGGTCGCCGGTCAGCACCAGCGCAAACCCGAGCGTATCCACGGCCTGGGCGTTGTCGGGGGCCAGGGCCACGGCCTGGCGCGCGGCGGGCAGCCCCTGGTCGGCCACGCGATACTCGTTGTCTATGTAGAAGCGGGCCAGCAGCAGCCACCAGCGCACGTCGCGCTCGTCGAGATTGATGGCGTTGCTCATCCAGGTCTCGGCCAGCGCCAGGTCGCCCAAGCTGGCGTAGGCGCCGCCGATCTCAGCGGCGATGGCCGGATTGGCCTGGTCTAGTTGCTGGGCGGCCAGCAAATGGGTCAGCGCGGTCTGCGAATCGCCGATGCGCCGGTAGTACAGTCCAAAAAAGAATTGGGCGACGGGCGAGTCTGGGGCCAGCGTGACGGCTTGCTCGTACGCGGCCTGCCCATCCTTTCCCTGCATATCTTGCGCCAGCCCCAGGTAGACGAAGGCGTCGGCGTAGTCGGGCCGCAGGTTGACCGCGCGGGCGAGGGCCACCTCGGCCAGCCGCCACTCACCTAACTGCTCAAAGGCGTAACCCACTTTCGCAAAGGTCACGGCCGCATCGCCGGTAGCCTGGCCGGCCGCAATGGCGTCGAGCAGCACTTGCACCGACGGGGCCAGGTCGGGCGCGCGGGCGGCCACCAGGAGCAGCCGGGCCGGGGCTTCGCTGGGCGCGGTCGCGGCCGAGAGCACCGCCAGCCGGTAGAACACGGCCGGGTCGTCGGGCCGCACGCGCGTCAGCGTGTTCAGCACGGCCACCGCCTCCGCGTAGCGCCCCGCGGCTTCGTAGTTGTTGGCCAGGCGCACCAGCAGCGCGTCGTCTTCGGGCGACGCGGCCAGCGCCATCTCCCACTCGGCCAGCGCGGACTTGGTGTTGCCCTGCCCAAAGTAGGCATCGCCCAGCGCGGTGTGGCGGGTGGCGGTCCAGCCGTCCAGTGCGGCGGCGGCCTTCAGGAAGCGAATGGCGACGTCAAAGCGCTCGGCTGAGATAGCGGCCAGCCCGGCCCGGTGCTGGGCGACGCCAGAATAGGGCAGGCGCGCGGCTACATCGGCCAGGGCCTCGGCGGCGGTGGGGTAGTCGGCCGCCGCCGTGGCCGCTTGGGCCGCCAGCCACTCTTGCGCGATGGGCAGCACCACCGGTTGAAGGCCCAGCAGCGCTACGGCCGCCAGCAGCAGCGCGGCGCGCAGCCAGGCCGCCCACGCGCTCGGCGCGGCCTTCGCGGGCGCACCTTCGATAATGGTCATGCCAGGCTCAGAGCGGCGCGCACCACCTGGCGCAACTGCTCGCCCTCGACCGGCTTGTTGAGGTAGGCCGTGATGGGCTGCAGCGTGCCGATCAGCCGGTTGACTGGCTCGGCGTGCGAGGTGAGGACGATGATGGGGGTGGGTGGCTTTTGCACTTGGTGCTTGACGCGTTCAACGACATCCCAGCCGCGCATGTCGGGCAAGTTGAGGTCAACGAACACCAGGTCGGGCTGGTTGTCGGCCAGGAAGGCCACCGCCTCGCCGCCGGTGCCGGCGTGCACGATATCTAACGGCAGGCCCCGCAACAGCAGCCGCAGCAGACTCATGGTGTCGGTATCGTCTTCGACGACCAATACCCGATATTTGGCTGGCACGACGCTCTCCCCGTTCTCCCGCCCCAAGTGGTAGGCGCATTATAGACTGCACATCGGCGACCGACAATGCGCGGGCGGGCGGCGGTCACAGCGTGGCGACCTTGTCTCGCAGTTCTTTTAGCTCAGCCAATATGGCGATCAGCAGCTGCACCTGGTGCTCCGCGCCGGCGGCCGCGTCGGGCGTCAGCGGCGACCACGTCTTGCCGTCATAGACGTAGCGGTGGTTGATGTCGGCCGCGTAGAAGGTCGAGCCGAGCGGCGCTTTCAGGTTCCACAGGGTTCCGTCAGTCACTTCGGAGCCCTTGCCAATGTAACGCACAATGGAAGTCTCAATTGCCATCGCCATTGCAAAATCCTTTCGCGGTTGCGGGTAAGTGTGAGGCCTGACTCTAACATGCTTCGGCCGGCCCGCCCGGGGCCGGCGGTGCCAATGCTATAATGCCGCACAATTTGCGTCAGCGGCGCAAGCCGCGCGCCCAGGAGGTCTACGCCCTATGCATGTCGTCGTCTGCGTCAAACAAACGCCCGACTCGGCTGCCCGGCTGTCGGTGGACAACGGCCAGGTCAGCTGGGGCGACTCAGCCCTGGTAGTTAACCCGTGGGATGAATACGCGATTGAGGAGGCCGTGCGCCTCAAGGAGCAGCACGGCGCGAAGGCCACCGCCCTCGCCTTTGGCCCCGAGACCGCCAAAGACGCGTTGAAGACCTGCCTGGCGATGGGCTGCGATGAGGCCATCCTGATCGCCGACCCCAGCCTCGACGGCTCCGATGCGTTAGCGACCAGCCACATTCTGGCCCAAGCCATCCGCAAGCTCGGCGATGTGGAGCTGGTGCTGTTCGGCAAGCAGGCCATTGACGGCGACACCGGCCTGGTGCCGATTGCCGTCGCTCGCCGCCTGGGGTGGTCACCGCTCACCTACACCATCAAGATCGTCGAACTCGATGTGGCGGCCAAGACGATCAAGGCCGAACGGCTGGTGGAGCAAGGCAAGCAAGTGGTCACCAGTACGCTGCCGGCGGTGGTAGGCACGGTCAAAGACATCAACGAGCCGCGCTACCCGTCCTTCATGGGGATTCGCAAGGCGGCCAAGGCCGTCATCACCACCTGGACCGCTGCCGATCTGAGCCTGGATTCGGGGCAGGTGGGCGCGGCCGGCTCGGGCACGCACTGGCCCAAGGTCTACGGCCAGCCAGCGCGCGAGGGCAGTGTGGAAATGCTCACTGGCACGCCGGCCGAAATTGCCGCCCAGTTGGCCGATCGCCTGCTGGCCGACAAGGTGATCTAGCCATGAGCCACAAGACCTGGGTCTTCATCGAACAGTTTCAAGGCTCCATCGCGCCGGCTTCGCTCGAAGCGCTGGGCGAGGCGCGCCGCCTGGCCGGGGCGCTGGGCGGCGGCGTGACCGCGCTGCTCTTTGGCCAGGGTGTTGAAGCGTTGGCCGGCGACGTCATCGGCCACGGTGCTGATGAGGTGCTGCTGGCCGACGACGCCACGCTGGCCGAGTTCCGCGCCGAGCCGTGCGCCGCGCTGCTGGCGAAGTTGGCCGGCGAGCGCCAACCGGAAGTTGTGCTGGCCGGGGCGACGACGCACGGCCGCGACTTGTTGGGTATGGCGGCTGTCGACCTCAATGCCAGCGCCTTCGCCGACGTGACCGACGTCAGCCTCGTGGACGGGCAGGTGCAGGCCACACGCCCGGTCTATGCCGGCAAGCTCTTGGCAACCGTGGCCGCCACGCGCCGCCCAGTGCTGATCAGCCTGCGCCCGCGCGCCTTTCCCAAGCCTGAGCTTGACGCCAGCCGCACTGGCACGATTGAGAAGGTCGCGCCGGTCATGGCCGAAGACGCCATTGGCATGAAGGTTGTGGACTATGTGGTGGAAGCCGGGCGCGTCAGCCTGGCCGATGCCCGCATCATCGTCAGCGGCGGCCGTGGCGTGGGCGGGCCAGACGGCTTCGCTCCCGTGCGTGATCTGGCCCAGGCGCTCGGCGCGGCTGTCGGGGCCAGCCGCGCCGCCGTCGACGCGGGCTGGATACCGTATGCCCATCAAGTCGGCCAGACCGGCAAGACCGTCTCGCCCGATCTCTATATCGCCGCCGGCATTTCGGGCGCCATCCAGCACCAGGCCGGCATGCGCTCGGCCAAGACCATCGTCGCCATCAACAAAGACGCAGACGCGCCGATCTTCAAGCTGGCGCGCTACGGCATCGCCGGCGACCTGTTTGTCATCCTGCCGGCCCTGACGGCCGAATTCAAGCAGCGGCTGGGCAAGTAACCCCGCGCCGACCGCCGTAAAAAACCAGCGCCCCGGCCAATGACCGGGGCGCTGGTGATTCATCCCTTCGGCTGCTTCCACCGCCTAATCGTCAATCGTAATGCGCTCCAGCATCACATTGAACAAATCAAGCTGTCCCTCCCACTGGTCGTCGGGCGACTCGATCACGATGATGTACACCAAACTGGTGGGCCGGTCTACCACGCCCGCCAGCGCCCCTTGGATCTGCTCCCCCTTGGGGTTGGTGTAGTCATAGTACGCCAGCCAGCCGTCAATGCCCGCCACCGTGAACGGCTCGCGGGCCTCGATGTTGAAGTCGGGGGCGATGGCTTCCATCGCGGTGGCATAGAGGTCAAACAACTGGAAGGCATCCTCGTCGGTGCCGGTCGTCGCCACCCAAGCCGAGACGCCCACGAAGTTGGCCGTCGTCGCGTCGCGCGCCGCCACCACCGCCACCTCGTTGTCCGCCAGATCGGTTGAGTGCCACGTGCGCGGGTAGCTGATGGTCACGCCCACGCCGGTGCTGCTGTAAGACGTCATGGGCGGCAGGTCGCCCGGCAGCACCACCAACGCGGCGCTGGCCGCCAGCCGGCCGTTCACAAAAAAATCGAGCGTGTAGTTGCCAGAAGTCAGCCCACCGAAGTTATACAGGCTGACCCAGGCCGTGCCGTCCGCGCCAAATCGCCAGCTTTCGTTGACCGAGCTGAAGTATTCGCGCCCGTCCAGCACCCAGCGCGTCATCCAGCGGTCGTCGTCGCGCATGTGGTCGTACAAAATTTGGGCGTACACAATCGTGGCCGACTGCGGGAATGTGTCAGCTACGTCTAGGACCTCGTTGGCGCTGTTCACTCTGGCGCCAAACACCAGCGGCTGGATCTCCGCTTCCAGCCCATTCTCTTGCGGCGCGCCATACAATCGCACCTGGGCCAACGCCTCTTTCAAGCGCGTCACCGCCGGCTCGAGCGTGTCACCCAAGTCGGGGCGCGCCGCCGCCAACTCGGCCAGGGCCGACACGCCGTTGTCCATGTAATTTTCGAATACGGCATCACTGTTCTGCCGCTGGGCGCAGTCAATCGCCTCGTTGTAGGCGTTGGCCGCCGTGTCGGGTTGCTGCAGCGCCAGCAGCACCAGGCCGTAGTTGAAGTGCAAATAGCATTCCTGCTCCGACACCTCGAGCGCCTGCTCGGTGTACTTCAACGCGCTGGCATACTGGCCGTTGAGGTAATACAGCCAGCCCAGGTTGCCGTAGGCCGGCGAACCTTCGTTACCCAGTTCGACTGCGCGCAGCCCATCGTTGATGGCCTGCTGCGTGTCCAGGTGCTTGTCGAGCAGCGACCGATCGGTGTTCGCCAGCGAGCGGTAGAACAGTGCCCGCCCGTAGTCGGGGGCGGCCTGCAGCGCCAGATCGAATTCTGCAATTGAATTGGTCGCGTCCTGGCCGCGATTGTTGGCCAAGTTATATTCCACGCGCCCTTCGACGAAATGCGCAATGGCCTCGTTCGACACCGCCGGCACCGGCCCAAAGAAGATCGCCAGCACCCACACGGCGCAGATGGCCGTCAGCCCCAGGCTCGCCAGCGCCAGCAGGAAGCGCAGCCGGCTGCCCAGCGTCAGCGACAGGCCAGACAGGAAGAGCGACACCGACAGCGTGGACAGCACGGCGACGTAGCCGTTCGACTTGTCACTCCAGGCGCGCGACTGCTCTAGCTCGGTGTGCTCGCGCTCCTCCTGTGTGTAGGCGTTGCGCGACAGGTCTTCGGTGTAGGCGATTAGGTCTTGGTCGTAGTTAGAAAGTAACAAGTCGCTGGGGACCACCTGGGCGGCGGCCGCTTCCCAGCGCTCGGCGTCCAGGTCGTAATCGGCCGCCTGGTCGCCGATCCCGCCCATGCGCAGGGCGCGGGCCTTGGTATCGGCCTGCACCGCGCGCTGCAAATAGTCCTGGTAGCGTTGGGCGGCGTCGGTGCCCTGGGCGGCTTCCAGCCCGGCGCGGAAGTACAGCCCCGTGGCGTCCACCGCGTCGAAGCCACTTTGCTGCGCCAGGTTGGCCGATTGCAGCCCGGCGTGGTTTTGCAGGAAGGTCACCAGCGCCGCGAACACGCTGACCAGAGTCAGCATGACGATGACGGTGTTCTTGAAGACGTCAGTCTTCTCGGTTTCGGTTTCGGCTTCGGCGCTCATAGCTTAGCCACGCCCCAAAGCTGTGAGGAGGGTCGACCCAACGTAGGCAACCACGATGCCCAGCGCGATCAGTACGCCGGCCGCCAGCCATAGCCAGCGCAAGGCCGACTTGGTGATCTCGGCCCAGGTCAGGAACATCAGCGACAGAAACCACACGAACAGGCTGCCGCCCAGATACAGGCCCTCGCTGCGGTAGCGGTCGGCGTCAGCGTTGTTGTCGTCATAGTTCAAGTCTTGGTAGATGGCGGCATTTTGCAACTGGTCGTTGGTGAAGTTGGCCTCGTCAAAGTCGTAGAACTCGCCATCGTCGCCGGCCAGCAGGTAGTCGCCGTCGAGGTAGTTGTAGGCGTTGTAGCTCTCCTCGAGCTGCCGGGCCGCCTCCAACCGCAGGCGCGTGCCGAGCGCTGAACTGCCGCTCGCCTCGGCCCGATCGATGTAGTCGAAGGTGAGAAAGTACAGGCTGCGCGCGAAGCGATAGTCGGCGAAAGCGCGCCGGTTGCTGGCGATGAGGGTGTTGGTGGAGCCGGTGACCCGCTCCAGGTTGATCTTGGCGATGACGCCGTTGTGCTGCGCTTCGGTGGCGTTGCCGCTTGCCAGCGCCGACTGCGACGCGACCAGCGCGATGATGGTCGAGACCAGCGCAATGAGCACGGTCGAGACCGTTGAAAAACGCTCCGACTTCTTCTTAGCAGGGGGCGGCGGGCTGGCTTCGCTCATGGGCCGTTACCTTTGCTGGTGTAGGGGAATGGGGCTGATAGGCTGGCGGCGTCAGCCGGGCCGCAGCGCATGCGGCGCGGCTACTGCGCCTGGTCGTGCAGCACTTGCAGGGCGGTGACCGCTGCGGCCCGCTGGCCGTCGGTCCAGCCTTCCTCATCGCGCATGCGCGCCAGGTGCGTCAAGATGGCCTGCGCCTCGTCGTCGGTCACATCTTCCCACACCCGCCGGATGCGCGCGGCATCTTCCGACAACAGCGTTTCCCAAAGTTGGTCTAGGTCCGTCATCGTGGCAGTTTCATCCGTTCGCGCTGGCCCATATCGGCCCGAATAATACCATAACCTTGACCCGCCTTCCGCCGCTCCATATAATGAAACTAGCTCCTGCCGTGCGTCCTGGCTGGTGTCGTTCCGTCGGCCGGAGCAATGCGCCCTGGTCTGACCCAATCGGCCCGCGTTGCAACCATCCGTCGGCCGCCCGCCCGTTGGCGGCCTCTTTCAACTGCGCCGCGTGCGCCCTTCAGGTGTTAATGCAGATTGGCCTGCTCCATTACAGTGTGCCCCCCGTCGTCGGCGGCGTCGAAGGCGTCATCGGCCATCACGCGCGCCTGCTGGCCGCCGCCGGGCATCACGTCCGTCTGATCGCGGCCCGTGGCGCGGCGACCGGCCCTGGCATTGAGTATGTTGAGCTGCCGCTGATCGGCTCGCGGCACCTGCGCGTGCTGGCGGCCAAGGCCCAGCTAGACGCCGGCCGCGTGCCGGCCGACTTCGACGCCTTGGTAGTCGACATCGTCGCCGCCGTGCGGCCCGCGCTGGCCGACCTGGACGTGGTGATTGCGCACAACGTGGCCTCGCTCCACAAGAACCTGGCGCTCACCGCCGCCCTGCAGCGCCTGAGCGCCGAGGCCGAGGGGCCGCATGTGGTGCTCTGGCACCACGACCTGGCCTGGGCCGCGCCGCAGTACGCGGCCGAGGTGCATCCTGGCCAGCCGTGGGATTTGCTGCGCACCGCCTGGCCGGGCGTCACGCAGGTCGTCATCTCTGAGGTGCGCCGCCGCGAGTTGGCCGCGCTATTCGGTCTCGCCCCGGAGCGCATCACCGTGGTTCCCAATGGGGCCGAGACGGCGCTGCTGCTCAAGCTCGAACCGCAAACAATCGCCCTATTCGCCGACTTGGGCCTGAACGCCGCCCAACCCGTGTTGCTCTTGCCGGTGCGTCTGACGCCGCGCAAGAATATCGAGTTGGCGCTGCACATCCTGGCCGCGCTGCGGGCTGGCCCGCTGCCGCACGCCATGCTGCTGGTCACCGGCCCCGAGGGTCCTCACAACCCGGCCAACGCCGACTACCGCGCCAAGCTGTTGGCCCTGCGCGACGCCCTGGGTCTGCGCGGCGCGGCCGTCTTCGCCGCCGAGCACGTGCCCGAAGTGCTGCCCGATGCAGTGGTGGCCGATTGCTACCGCCTGGCCGACGCGCTGCTCCTGCCCAGCCGGCAGGAGGGCTTTGGCCTGCCGCTGCTCGAAGCCGCCTTCACGCGTTTGCCGATCTTCTGTGCCGACATCCCCGCCCTCCGTGAACTCGGGCAGGGCGATGTGACCTACTTCTCGCCCGACGCCGACCCGGCCGCCGTGGCTCAGGCCGTGACCCAACGCTTGCAAGCCGACCTGGTCTATCGACTGGCCGTCCGCGCGCGCTCCGGCTACACCTGGCAGCAGGTCTATGACCAGCACCTCGCGCTGTTGTTGGCGGCGCCCACCACGTCGAAAAAGGGGGTTGAATGAAACTGCGTACGTTTCCGGCTGTTCGCACTGCTTTGGTACCCATCATCTTTGGCTGTGACGGTCAGGCCGCGCTGGCGGCGGCCCGCGCCCTGGCCACTGAGGTCGTGCTGGTGGGCCTGGTTCCCATCGCCGCCACCGAAGCCATCAGCGCCGCCAGCGCCAAGGCCCGCGCCGTCCGCGCCCAACTGCGCGCGTTAGCGCCCGCGGCCGATCCCCAAGTGCGGGCGCGCGCCACGGTGCGCGTTTCGACCACGCCCTGGCAAGAGCTAAACACGGTGCTCCGGCTGGACAACCCCGATCTGTTGCTGCTGGATTGGGACAGCCACCTGACTGCGCTGGGCGTGACGCCGACCGAGGTGCTCACCCGCCCGGTGTGCGACATTGTGCTAGTGCGTGGCCCGTTTCCCGAAGCGCCGCACCGCGTGCTGGTGTCGGTGCGGGGCGGCCCCAACGCCGAGTTGGCGTTGCGCCTCGGCCTAACCTTGCAGCCCGAGCGCATGACGGCCCTGCACCTGACCCGGCCCGGCGACCAGACCGACGCGCCCTTTCGCGGCCTGGATAACGTGCTGCGCCGCCTGCCAGATGTAGAGTCGCGCGCAGCGACTTCGACCGACCCGGCCCAGGCGATCCTGGACGAAGGGCAGAACTTCAACGTCACCGTCATCGGCGCGACCGCCCAGTCGCCGCGCAGCACGGCTTCGCTGGGGCCTGTGGCCGACCGCATTCTGCAAGAGAGCCCCGGCGCGGTGTTAGCGGTCAAGACCCGCCGCGCCATGCAGGCTCCGTTCCCAGATGCGGCCACCGGCGCCCAGGCGATCTCGATCCTGGTCGACAAATGGTTTGCCGAAAATACATTTCAGGCGGCTGAATTTGACGACATCGACAACCTGGTCGCGCTCAAACGGGAGCGCGGCCTCACCATCAGCCTGGCGCTGCCGGCCCTAAACGAAGCCGAGACTGTGGGCAAGGTCATCCGCAACATCAAGCGCGCCTTGATGGACAAGGTGCCGCTGCTCGACGAGATTGTGCTGATCGACTCGAACTCGACCGACCGCACGCGCGAGATCGCCACTGATCTGGGCGTGCCGGTGTTTATCCACCAGGAGATCTTGCCAGAGTGGGGGGCGCGCCGGGGCAAGGGCGACGCACTATGGAAGAGCCTGCACGTGACCAAAGGCGACATCGTGGCGTGGATTGACACCGACATCGTCAACATCCACCCGCGTTTTGTCTACGGCATTTTGGGGCCGTTGCTGCAGAACGCCTCGGTCAAGTTCGTCAAAGGCTTTTACCGCCGGCCGCTGAAGGTTGACGGCAAAATGCAGGCCGGCGGCGGCGGGCGCGTCACCGAGTTAATGGCGCGGCCGATGCTCAACTTGTTTTACCCGGAGCTCTCGGGCGTGGTGCAGCCACTGTCCGGTGAGTATGCCGGCCGGCGCGATGCCCTGGAGCAACTGCCGTTCTTCTCCGGCTACGGGGTGGAGACCGGCCTGCTGATTGACGTGTTGGAGCGTTTCGGCCTGTCGGCGATCGCCCAGGTCGACCTGCTCGAGCGGGTGCACCACAACCAGCCGCTGGAGGCGCTCAGCAAGATGTCGTTTGCGATCTTGCAGGCCGTCGTCCGCAAGCTCGAACGGCGCTACGATCAAATCATTCTAGAGGATGTCAACAAATCAATGAAGATGATCCGCTACGCCGCGGGGTCTTACTATTTGGAAGTGGAGGAAATCGTGGAACACGAGCGCCCGCCCATGAACCAGGTGCCGGAATACGTGGCGCGGCCGAGGTCCGGCCAGTGAGCGCGGCCACCGCCCCAGCGCCCACGCGGCTGTGGCTCGTGCGCCACGGCGAGACCGATTGGAACCGCGCCGGCCGCTACCAGGGCCAGGCGGATATCCCCCTGAACGCAAACGGGCTGGCGCAGGCGCGGGCTTTGCCGCCCACTTTCAGCGGCCTGCCCATCGCCGCCATTTACAGCAGCGATCTACAGCGCGCGGCCGTCACGGCCGGTGTCATTGCCGCGGCCCTCAAACTGCCCGTCATAGTCCACCCCGGGCTGCGGGAGGTGTCGCTCGGCCAGTGGGAGGGGATGCTGCACACCGACATTCAGGCGCAGTATCCCGAGCATTGGCAGGCGCGCCGCAACGACCCGGTGCACGCGCACCCGCCCGGCGGCGAAAGTTTGGGCGAGGTGGCCGCGCGCGCCTTCGCCGCCGCCGATGAGCTGGCCCGCCAGCACCCCGGCCAGCAAATTATCCTCGTCTCGCATGCGCTGCTGCTGGCCTCACTCATTTGCAAGGGGCGCGGCATCCCCCTCGACCAGGCCTTCCAGCATGTTCCGCCCAACTGCTGCGCCGAGCCGGTGGACTGGGTGCTGGTTTAGCGAAAACTCGCGCCAAGAATTACGCCCGGCTCGGCGACACACGCCTCGCTCTGTTTGGTGACATTAGCGCGGCGCAGCCTTCCTGCTGGGCGACCACCTAGGCTCTACCACCAAGACGGCGGCACGGCCGGCGCGTTGGTGGCGCGGCAGCTCTACTACCCCTTCGGCTCGGTGCGGCCAGGCGGCACTGGCGCGCTGCCGACGGACTATGGCTTCACCGGCCAGCGGCTGGATGACACCGGCTGGATGTTCTACAACGCCCGCTACTACGACCCCACTCTGGCGCGTTTCACGAGCGCGGACACGATTGTGCCGGGGGCGGGGAATCCGCAGAGTCTCAATCGCTACGCCTATGTCCGCAACAATCCCACGAAACTTACAGATCCAACGGGTCATATGTGCAATGACCCCGTTGATGTAGAACTAGGCAGCGCTGACTGTGCCGCTGCGGATGGTGGTTTTGCGCTTCAGCAGTTGAGTCTTCAACTTGACTACAGCGACGCTCCCAACCAGACCGCCGGCAATACAGGGGTCCAACAGGTACCGCCCGGATCCGGTAGTCAGTTGGAAGGTGAACCTGGCACTGGCTATAATGCTAGCCTTAGTTCGACAACCCCGTCACAAGATGAGATGGGGCCAAGTACGCAGTTGGCATTCGATTTCGGTGATGGGTTTAATGCGAGTGGCAATAACCAAGCCGTAGGCAATGGTCGCAATTACTCGGTAGCATTCGAGGCACATTTACCAGCTGACTCTTATCCTGGCTCATCACGTTCTGCACATAACCAGGCCGCTAACCAACAACTACTCGCGGCACTAGACTCCGATTCGGACTTTGAACAGGGCATGGATGGAATGATACCTGGACTAAGATCTCAAGTGATTGGTCCCAGGGGCGGTCTTTCCACTGGATCACCTGACGACTGGACTTGGCATCATGGTCAAGAAGCTGGTGTTATGCAACTCGTGCCTACGATCCAGCACGTAGCATCAGAGTTGTGGTACATTTTTCACCCAGGAGGAACAGGTGGCTATTCAAATTGGGGAAAGTAAAACGTTACAAGACATCGTAAAAGACTTGGATACCATAGCAGCCGACCTCGTGATTTATGTGACCTCGCCTCGCGATTGGACCGGTGCCACTGTTGCCAGTCTTCTTTTTCATCCAGCAGGCCAATATCCCATGCAGATAGGCATCCTCACCTACTTTCTGGAAGTGTCAATTGCCAGAGAAGTCGTGGATGTTTGGAAAAAGTGGCACAACAATCCTTACCCGACACTAGAAGAGCAAATCAATGCGATCATTCACTACGCAAACAAGGACGCCTACCTGAGATAATTTTGGCCCAAACACATTGTTTGCTCGCATAAACTAAGATTGAAGTGTGAAGGGCCAAGCGCTCGGAATTTGATGTAAAGTGGACCTAGAAGCTGTAAATAGCAGGCACGTGCAAAGAGCTATCAAAATTAGGAACTTCCATCTCAGAGCTCCTCATGTTGAGCGGGCCGGTCACCGCAATCAGACCGGCCCGCCGCCTCGCAAGCAACATCGCCGTCACGAACCGCCGGAAAATAGCCCGGAATCGCCCCGCACCGCCACGAACTTCCTACCGTAAGACATACTCATGGGAACCCGAATCCCGTCGGGTCCGCCTGTAATTGCCATAGCGGACAGTACGACCCTGGCCAAGTGAGTGTTCGCTTGGCCGCCATACGAAACACTCTTGCCTGATTGTGGGCGGAGTGTTTTCACTAATTCAGCCAGCCGGCTCGTTCCGCAGCGCGTGGCCATGCGCGACGGCGGCCTAACTTCCTCGATGGGTGGCCGCCGCCGTCACTTCGTCCAGAAACAACAGTCCGGTAAAATGTCTGGGCGTCATCCCCGACCGCCAGTGATCTTTGAAATGCAGTTCGCAGAAAATCCGGCGCGTGGCAGCATCGTCGCGGCGCTGGCGGCCCGCCCGACCAGGCCTTTCAGCACGTTCCGCCCAACTGCTGCGCCGAGCCGGTGGACTGGACGCCGGAGTAGCGTGGTAATCAGAAACGCCAACGGGGCGGTCTGCCAGGCAGGCCGCCCCGTTCTGATTAACTCACCTATCTCTACGCCCTTTGCAGCCGCACCTGCTGCACCAGTTTGCGGATGTCGAAGGCCAACGCCACCAGCGACACCAGCGCTACCGCGCCAATGTTCCACGGGAGCCAGCGGTTGATTTGCTGCGTCAGCTCCGCCACTTCGGTGGTGGGCTGCGCGCCCGTCGCCCACGGCCCCGCCAGCAGCACGAAAACGAGCACGGCGATCCACAGCACGCCGATGACCACCCGCGCCCCTGCCCGGAACACCGTCCAGCTTGGGCAGAAGAACGTAACGACCGGCGCCACGATGCTCGCCAGGGTCAACCCGAAGAGCTTCCAGTAGCCCAGGGTCCAGACCGTGCTCAGCCCCATGGCGGCCACAAGCGCCGGCGGCGTGGCCGGGAAGGCGCGGATCATTACGATCACCGCCAGCACTACCAGCACTTCGAACAGCGACTCCAGCCGCGACACCAGACGCTCGTTCTTAGGCGGCATCATCGGCGTGCTCGGGTGGCGCGGGTCCCACAGGTCGGGGTAGCGCGTCAGGTGCGCCTGTGCCGCGATGAAGATGCCGGTGACGATGGCGAATTGCAGCACCACATAGAACCCGATGGTCGGCAGCGCCACCGCGAAGCTTTGCCCCACCAGCGCCGCCGCCAGGAAGTTGCCCAGCACCATCAGGCTCAGGCTGATGATCAGGATGCGCGTGTAGAGCGGGAACAGCACGGGCCCGATCCACTCGCGGCCAAACGATAGCCGCTCGGGGTTGGTCTGGTAGCGACCCGCCACCACGGCCGGGTTGCCCATTTGCTTCAGGATCGCCTCCTGTTCGGCCTCGGTCAGCGCCCGGCCCGCCGCCTCGGCCCGGTCGTCCATTTGCGCGCGGAGGTTCTCTGCCAGCTCGCGCGCGATGTCGTTCTGCTGGCCTTCCGGCAAATACTGCTTCACCGCCTGCACATATTGTTCAATGAGTTCCATCGGTTAGTTCTCCGCCAGCATCCGGTTGATGGATGCGTTGATGACATGCCACTCTGCCAATAGTTGCTGTAGGATCACTTCCCCCTCGGCCGAGAGATGGTAGAAGCGTTTGCTGCGTTTGTTCTCCTCGCGCCACTCGCTGGCGAGCAGCCCCTGGCTCTCCAACCGCCGCAGCAGCGGGTAGAGCGTGCTTTCGTCAATCTCCAGGCCATCTTCGCTCAGGGACTTGCGCAGCGTGTAGCCATATTGCTCCGAGCGCAACTGCGCCAGCACGGCCACGATCAAGCAGCCGCGCCGCAGTTCCAGCCGTAAATTCTCGTACAAATCGCCATTCATAGCGCTCCTTCGACGACCCGTATATCATATAACACGTGACGCACAGTGTATGGCAAACAGTATACGGAGTCAAGAGGGAAATGCCTGCTGGCGAAGACGGGGCAGCTAGTTCACTGGATTGTCAGAACGAGTCAGGGAAGTTGCTTGCGGTGTCTGCGCTAGGGATGGGCACGGCGCCCGGGCGGTCGGCGCAGTGCTCATCCCGCGTGCGAAATCTCACGATGCCAATTCGAGACGTTCAGCCTCCGCCCGCGGTGCAACTGGCGTGCACCTGCGCCATGTACCCGCCCGCCAGCGCCCGCACCACCGACGGCGGCGTTAGCACCTGTGCCTCAGCCGGCATGGCCTCGTTTGGCCGCGCATACCCGCCCGGCGACCAGAGCCATAGCGCCGCGTCCCACACCAGGTAGGCGGCGTCACCCATCGCCACCATCGCGCCGCGCGGTAGATCGGCCACGGCGGCGGTGTACCTGCGCCGGCCGCCCTCCGGCCGCCAGCGTTCGGCGTGCAGCGCCGCATCGAGCGCCGTCGCCGACGGCCGAGCGCTCGCACATAGCCCCGGGTTGGCCGCCGCCCACGCCGCGCGAAAGGTGTTGTAGCGCGTGCGCATACACTCCGCGCACGGCCGATGGCCCGCTGCCAGCGCGGTGGCCTCGTCCAAAAAGAATAGGCCGGTGTAATGCCCAGGCGTCATCACCGGCCGCCAGCGCCCCTTGAATTGCAGTTCGCAGAATATCCAACGCGTGGTAGCATGATCGCGTCGCAGGCGGCCGGCGGCGTCGTGCAGGCAGCCCCGATTGCCGTACCACTGGCCGCGCTCCGGTGTCGCAATCACCTCGCTAAAGGGTGTCACCCGGTTCTGGTGGGGCATGGCTCACGCGCGCCCCGCCGCCGGCCCGCGCCGGATCGGGTTGCTCAGGTAGTCGTGCCACAACAGGCGGGCGGCCACCGCGCGCCACGGCCGCCAGGCGTCGCCCAGCGCCAGAAACTCGGCGGCACTGGGCCGCTGGGCCAGGCCCTTCACCCGCTGCGCCGCTACGATCAGCGCCAGGTCGCCGGTCGGCCAGGCGTCCGGCCGCCGCAGCACCATCAACAAATAGATCTCGGCCGACCACGGCCCGATGCCCTTCACGCTGGTCAGCGCCGCCCGCACGTCGTCATCGTCGGCCCGGCTGAGCGCCGCCAGGTCCAGCGCGCCGCTGGTCAGCGCCGTCGCCAGGCCGCGCCCATAGCCGGCCTTCTGGCGGCTGAAGCCGACGGCCTTGAGCGTGGCGTCGTCTAGCGCCAGGTAACTGGCCGGCGTCAGCGGGCCAGTTACGGCGCGCAATTTGCGATAGGCCGCCTTAGAGCCTGTCTGAAAAGTCAGATCAATGAGCCAAACGTTTGACCATCAGGCGGA